>SXND01000184.1 GCA_005777235.1 Pseudomonadota bacterium | reverse complement strand
GGTTTTTCCGACGGGACTTTCCAGACCTCTTCGAGACAGTATGAGCGCACATCAATGATGTGCCTCGGCCTCGGAAACGACATGAGGCTATCGCGTGAAGCGGTTGATACCACACAGTGTCCCGCCTTAAGCGTATACCCAATTCGGCAATCTGCTGTAAGCGGGGCTGGTGCGTCTGCAGCGCTGGGCTGCGCCCCGCTGGAAGGCGGAGGCCGGGATGCTCAGCGCCGTAGAGCACGGGCGTGGCGTGATCAGCAGCGCTGTAGCGGCTCTGCCTGAGATGGCGTGGGTCCAATAGCGCCTTGCGGGCCATCGTCAAGGCCGCGGCCACGGACTTGGGCTGCGCGTGTGCCAGCAGGGCGCGGTAAAACTCCAGCGCCAGGTCGCGGCCATAGTCATCGCCCACGGCATAGCGCATCGCCACCACCGACGGCACGCCGCCCTGTAACAGGGCATGCGCCGTGCCGGTGTAGCCTGGGCGCTCCTCCAGGGCAATGTCCTTCACCGGCGTGGCCGGGGTCTGCTTGTCGTCTGGCGTCTGCCCCTGGGCCACGGCCAGAAAATCGCGCCAGTCCTGCACCCGCAGGATGTCCCCGGAGTGACAGGCGCTGAGGAAGACCAGGCGCGGCAGGAAACCGCCTGCGGCAATGAACAGGTCGAGCAGTTCCTCCCCGGCGAGCAGATCCTGTGCTCCACTGGGCGTCGCCAGTTCGAGCACGTTCAAATGCCCGTGTCCGCTCCAGTGCACGATGTGGTAACCGCCCTGCTCCTGGATCTGCGCCTGCAAGCGCTGGCGGGTGACGCCGTGGCTCAGGACATCGGCCACGACGCGGCGCTGCGGGTACACCTCCTGGGTCCACAGGTGCTGCAGGGCCTGGCGCTCCAGGCGGGCGGCCAGGGGGAGCGAACCACGCGCCTCGGCAAAAACGTACAGCACGCGCAGGCACTCCTCGGCGCCCAGCTCCAGGGGCTCCGTCTCCGGCGCGGCCATGTCGTGCACCACGCGCACCAGCACATTGTGCTCGCCCAGGGTCGGCTGCGACGCTGCGGCCCGTGCCATCTCCCACGGCACCCGCGCCAGGGCCGCAGCCAGGTGATTGTCCGTGGTGCTAGCGCCGGGGAGCTGGATGCGCAGCGTGCGCAGCGCCCTGGAGGCGGCGAGGTGACGGAAGATCTCCGCGCCCAGCACCTCCTCAGCCAGGCACACGCCGATCTCGGCCACGCTGGCGGCGCGCTGGCTGGGTTCGACGTAGTGCTGCAGGTAGGTGCGCAGGTCGAATAAGCCCTGCTGACGCGACAGAGTGATAGTCTTGAAATCCGTCTGCCGGTAGGCGAGCTGCACGCCATGCGCATCGAGCAAGCGTAATTCGGCGGTGTGCTGGGGGGAGTTCGCGGTGATGATGAGGTCAAAGTCTGCGGGCATGGCGCCTCTCTCTCCGGTGCGGGTCTACGCCAGGGAGCCTGACAAGCCTGGCTGAAGTGTACATACTGACCCAGAGCTGTCAAGGGCACGGCAGGCACCGCACGCCACCGCATGCTATAATCGGGCGCGACATCCCTGACGGTTACGCTTATCCAGGCCAGGAGCTCAGTGCCGTGGAGCACGATCATAGCTACAAACTGCTGTTCTCACACCGCGAGATGATGGCCGACTTGCTGCGCGGTTTTGTGCCCGCCGCCTGGGTGCAGGCCGTGGACCTGGACACCCTGGAGCGCGTGCCCAGCAATCACATCAGCGATGATCTGCGCGAGCGTGACGATGATATTCTTTGGCGCGTGCGCTGGCAGGACGGCTGGCTGTACATCTATCTCCTGGTCGAATTTCAGTCCACCGTCTACCGCTACATGGCCGTGCGGCTCATGACCTACGAGGGGCTGTTGTACGAGGGCCTGCTGCGCAGCCAGCAGCCCCTGCCCCAGCGCCAATTACCGCCTGTGGTGCCGATCGTGCTCTACAATGGCCGCAGGCCCTGGACGGCGCCGCTGGACATCGCGGCACTGATTGCCGATGCCCCGGGTGGGGTGGTGATCCCGAAGCCGAGCTTGCCCTATCTCCTGCTCGATGTCGGACGCTATGCCGAGGCGGACCTGGCGCCCCTGCGCAACCTGGTGGCGGCGCTGTTTCGTCTGGAGAACAGTCGCACCCCAGCCGAAATCCAGCAGGTGCTGGGTATGCTCATCACGTGGCTGCGCGAGCCAGCACAGGAGAGCTTGCGGCGGGCGTTTACAGTGTGGTTACGGCGGGTGCTCTTGCCCGCCCGCTTACCGACGGTGTTTATCCCTGAAGTCCAAGAACTGGTGGAGGTACAAGCGATGTTGGCAGAACGTGTCGTTGAGTGGACCCAGGAATGGAAGGAAGAGGGGCTACGTGCCGGGCTCCAACAAGGGCTCCAACAAGGGCTCGCGGCAGAGCGCGCCCTGTTGCTACGCCAGGCCGGCATTCGTTTTGGTGCCACATGTGTAACGGCGCTGGAGCCACTTCTGGCCGGCTGTGAGGATACGGCGCTGCTGGCCGACATTGGCGAGTGGATCATCACCTCAGCCAGCGAGACCGCCCTGTTAGCGCATGTGCGCGGCAGCCTCGGGGCGTAAAGACGGCTGAGGCACGTGGATAGTCGAGGGTCGAGCAAGACATCAGCCCTAGGCGGGGCGAGGGAGACAAGACATGGATGACATCACCCAAGAATTACGCGACAGTGCCGCCCTCAAGCTGCACGTCGCGGCCACGCAGGCGCCGACGATCCAAGCGATGATCGAGTGCATCTGGGACAGCATGCAGCAGGGCGGCAAACTGCTGCTGTGTGGCAATGGCGGCAGCGCCGGCGATGCGCAGCACATCGCTACAGAGTTTATGGTCCGCCTGGAGGTGGATCGCGCCCCGCTGCCGGCGATTGCCCTGACCACGGACACCTCCTTGCTGACTGCCGCTGGCAATGACCACGGCTTTGACACCATCTTTGCACGCCAAGTGGCGGGCCTGGGGCGTCCGGGTGACGTGCTGCTGGCCATCAGCACCAGCGGCAATTCGCGCAACGTCATCAACGCCGTGGAAGAAGCCCACCGGCGTCAGATGCGCACCGTCGCCTGACTTGGGCGTGACGGCGGCAAGTTGAAGGACATGGTGCACATCCCGTGGTGATCGAGTCGCCCAGCACGCAGCGCATCCAGGAAGTGCACATCACCGTCGGGCATATCATCTGCGGGGTCTTAGAGCGCCGCGCCCTGGCGTTGCCAACCCACCAGGGCAAGTAGGGGACACCATGGCACTCAGTGCAGCCGACCGGCAGAGCTTACAGCAGGTGCAGACATTCTCCATCCATGACCGCCCGCATAAAGTCGGCGTCACCGCCTTTGCCGATGTGCAATCCTGGCAGCCGCAGATGCCTTTGCGGACGCTCTTCCCGCGCATTCTGAAAGGCCAGGATATTACCGCCATCGTCGAGGCCTTCGTACAAGCACGCCAGCGTGGGCGCGCCGTCATCCTGGCCATGGGCGCGCACGTGATCAAATGCGGCTTGGGGCCGTTGCTCATCGAGATGATGCGGCGGGGCTGGATCAGTGGCTTGGTGCTCAACGGCGCTGGGGCGATCCACGATTTTGAGGTCGCCATGGTGGGCGCCACCTCTGAAGACGTGGCCCAGCATCTCGGTAGCGGCATGTTCGGCATGGTGGAAGAGACGCCGCGCTGTATCAACGCCGCGCTGGAAACTTACGATGCGCCCCAGATTGGCCTGGGGGCGGCCCTTGGGCAAGCCATCGCCGAGGGCGACTATCCGTACAAAGCCTACAGTCTGCTGGCCGCAGCGCATACCTACCGCGTGCCGCTGACGGTGCACGTGGCCATTGGCGCGGATACGATTCACATGCACCCCAGCACCAACGCGGCTGTCCTGGGCCAAGCGACGTACACGGACTTCCAACGCTTGACCCTTCTGCTGCGCGGCCTGCACGATGGCGGGTGTTACTGGAATATCGGCTCGGCGGTGCTGTTGCCGGAAGTGTTCCTCAAGGAGTATAGGAAATTCAAACGGCCTTTTCCACCGCCGAGTAGAGGAAATGCCTTTTCCACCGCCGAGTAGAGGCAATGCCCCCGGCCTTTTGGCAATGCCCCCGGCCTTTTCCACCGCCCGCGTCGCCTCTGCGGGCCACC
>SXND01000183.1 GCA_005777235.1 Pseudomonadota bacterium | reverse complement strand
GCCAATATCGACAATCTCCGGCAGGCCCGGCAGGGTATACAGGTACAGGGTACACTCAAAGCCCTGCGGATACCCGGCCTGCGTCAGCAGGGCTTTGGCTTTGACCGGGTCGTAGCCAAAGCGATCCTCAAAGCGCGTCTCCCACTCGCTGCAGGTGAAAGACAATCGTCTACGCGTCGACGATCTCCACGCCCTGCTCAACCTGCTTGGCCACCTCCTCGGCCCGCGTCATTTTTCGCCACGCCCATCATCTGGCGCCAGAAACTCGTTGCACTGGCCGCGGCTTCCGGCTGCGTGATGCGCAACACGGCATGGCGCACATCCTGGGCCGTCCACTCCCCCCAGGTTGCGTGAAATGTGATGCCTTGGCGTAAAGTCACCGTCCAGGTTTTGCCATCAGGCTCCATGTTCCAGGTGTCGGCCAGCTCAGGAATGTACGCGCCAGTGTGGCGATCCACCCCGACGAGGAACTCCAGGGCGGGCCGCTTATCCAGCAGACCACTGATGGTATGCGACCAGGAAAAGTTGCTGTCAAACCCCAGCGGGGCCACGGCGATGCGGAGCCGTTCGAACTGAGGCTTGGCGGGCTGAGCCCACCCCTCCAGCACCGCCAGCCCCAGTGGGCCAATCACTGCGCCTATCCCTACCATCCAGAGCGATCGTTGCATACCAGATCTCCACCTGTAGGTTGTGCGGGGCATGCGCGGTCCGCAGCGGACGGATCGCGGCGGTGCTGGGCCATGTGCAGGTGCAGGGAGAGAGGTTCGCTGTGTGCTGAGAGGCCGCGCAGGCGCTCGTGGTCTTGACCAGGCCCTGTCAGCCACTGCTGACCACGCCTGGCCCTGCCGACCCTTGACGGGTCGGCACCAGTGCGCGCATGCTGCGTGTCTTCCCTCGACAGGTCAAGACGGTGTGCATATGTCGTGTCTCGCCACGACCCGCACCTCGGCACGCCTTGTATGCGCTGGCGCTTGCTGTGTCTGAGGCCAACGGTAGCCTGTCCACCGCGTCATGCCTCGTAAACACCAGCGCCGTTAACAGTCTGGCCCCTGCTTCCCAGTACCTTTCTGGTTCCTGAGAGAGAAGGCCCCACATGAGACAGCATGCCAGATGGTGTCTGGTCTGCAGGACGCCTAGGGGAAGAGGCGGTCGACTCTCACTCCTGTGCGGCGCGCCTTGCATGGTCGCAACGTCTGAAGATGGCGACGAGGAAGACAAAGGCTAGGCACGCGCCCACCGATAGGACTTGTTCGGCGGGCCGCGGAGGGAGGATGAGGATGTATCCGCGACCTTTGATGAGCGAGGAAAAGCTCGACACGCAGAACGGCATGAGGAACAGGCGAAACGTTTGCCACCGCGCTGCCGAGCCTGCGCTTTGTAGGCTCACGCTCAAGCGCAACGCCACACCGATGACGGCGCTGATGCCCAGCGCATTGAGCCAGAGGGTGGGCGAGGGATCGAAGGAGTGTGCCACGGTGACGAGATACCAGAGGAGGTAACACCACAGCACCATCTTGCCGTTGCTCAGGGATGCGAAGTATCGGAACACATGCTGCCCCACGACGAGGCGCCCAAGCACCTCACCATTTTGGTGCTGCCGTAGGTGAACGTGGCAAGCCACATCTTGTACGTCACACGGCTCAAAAACGGCCTCTCCAGCACGCACCCCTTGGGGGGACGCGCTGTGGGCGATCAAAGCCTGGCTGGGCGACCGCGTGAGGATGGAGCCGGACACAGACGCTTTTTGTATCAGTGAACGATGTGGCCCGCTGAGCCGCGAGACCGTATAACCCTTCAGTTTTGGCATAGAGCCACCGCCTGTGTCTATATCTCAGTAGAGACGCTACGTTAGCATCTTTAGACCTTATGAGAACCGAGACTATCCATAAAGCGGTGTGTGATATACGTCAGGCTTTTGGGCGGACGCCTGGCAGCGCGTTCGTTGTCAAGCAGCGCCACCATAATCCACGGTCCAGGGTACTGCATGGCTCGATCTAAGACCAGCTCAAAGGCTTCTTGGGTTTCAACCATGCTCACTTGCTCACAGCCCGAAGCCTGGTCGCGTTTGGCCAGATCGGTGCCAAAGGCGGTATGCGTCGGCCAGCCGTCGGCAAGTGCCAATGATGCCGTCTGGCAATCCGCTCTGCATGCCAGAGAGGAAGGGGCAGGAAAAGGCAGGCAACGCCTGAGCCGCCGCCACTCGCTTGGCATACGGGGATGGCGGATGCTCTAAGACCGCCGAGACACGCCGACGATCACACGCTGCCAGGGTCACCTGTGCAGCGTGAGTCCTCATGGCCTTGGCCACGTGCAGGGCATGCCACAGCACCAAAGCGGTCAGAGCGGTATGCGGATAGGCCACGGCTCACCTCACGAGTGCCTTAGCGCTTGGGCCAGGCGTCCAGACATCCGGCCATGCTCTCGATGAGCCGCTCGCAGCATGGAAGGATTCCTTGCGGCATGGACACCGCCAAAACGTACACGCATTGCCATGACCTGTCAAGACAAGTGTACTGAAGACGCACAAAGGATCGCTCGCCCGCCCGGCACGGCGTGGTCGCTCAGACCCGTCCCCCCTACGGACGCCGCCCGGGCCCACATGCCATGCGGGCCATGCGGGCAGACCCTGCGCCCGACACGTGGCCTCAGGTCAGAGGCTTAGATACGGTTATCAAAGGTGTGGCCTGATGATTCTTGTGATGGCGGCGAGGGCGAGGAAGCCGAGGAAAGTGTGGTCCTCCTTCTCAAACCGCGTTGACCATCGCGTGTTTTCTTGCAGTTTTCCACCTCGGCCCGTGTGGGAGATGTCAACGCCGGTGTGGCCGCTGGCGTGCCTTTACCGGAAGGATTGGTAAATTTGTCGTTCAGATCCTGCACGTACAGGTTCGCCTCCATCAACACACCTTTCAAACGCTTCTGGGATTATTTATTCTAACAAACCGGGCGCTTAGGCAAGATGCTATGCCACCGGGAGGTCTTTTTCCGAAACGCCGCGATGATCGTAGGGGGGCGACCAGCCGGTCGCCCCCCTACCGGGATGGGCCTCCACCTCGGGAGGGCCCAGCGCCTGCCCTGTCCACATCGTCGGGGCGCCCGGCGGTCGCCCTGCCCAGAGCGGCCCTCAGGCGCCACGCCGCACCAGGCGCCGCAGGCCCGCGCGCCATCCCGTACCGGGGCACACGCCCGCGACCCACGCCGCCAGGCCCCAGCGCCCGTCGGTCGCCGCATCAATCTGCCCCGCCAGCGCCATGGCCTGATCGCGTAGACCCCGCCGTTCCCGGCCTGCCGCCGCGTCCCAGCGCCCCAGCAGCAGCAGCGTACTCACCTGCCTCCCCAACGCTGCCATAGCCTGCATGGCGTCATCCTGCCTGGCCGCGTCCGCTGCCTCGGGCAGGCTGCCAGGCGCCAGGACAGTCAGCAGGTGTTGGCCCAACTGCCCCAGCCCGGCCAGGGGCGGCGGGCCGGCGTTTTTGGCCATATAGACGACGTGCGCAAGCGTCTCCTCCACCAGGCGCGGCTGCAGGCTGAGCGCCAGAGCCAGGGCGCGCGCCACATGCACGCCTCCCGCCTCGTACGCGCCACGCCGTAGGTGCAGCGCGCCGAGCTGACGCGACACGCTAATGGTCCCGACGGCATCGCCTAACTCATTGCGGAGGCGCAGACTGTGCTGACAGGAAGCCAGGGCCGCATCGAGATCGCCTTGCACCTCGTACAGCCCGCCCAGGTTGTTCAGGGTCTGGCCCTCGCCGTGGCGATCCCCTAGCTCGCGACAGAGCGCCAGGCTGGCCTCATAGGCCGCCAGGACCGCCGCCCAGCGCCCTTGCTCCTGGTAGACCCCGCCCAGGTTGTTCAGGGTCCGGCCCGCGCCGTGGCGGTCCCCCAGCTCGCGACAGAGCGCCAGGCTGGCCTCGTAGGCCGCCAGGGCCTCGGCCCAGCGCCCTTGCGCTCGATAGACCACGCCCAGGTTGTTGTGCGTCCTGCCTGCCGCGGCACGATCGCCGGCGTGCTGGGCGGCGTCCAGCGCCAGGAGCCCGAGTTTGACCATGTCGCCCCACAGGGCCCGTAGCTGCAGGTACGTTTGCAGGCCAGCGACCAGGGTTGACACCACGTCCCAGGCCTGCGTGGCAAAGGCCCAGTCTACGGCAGCCAGCAGATTGCTGCGCTCGGCATCGAAAAGCGTCAGGGCCTGGCGCGTGAGCTGGCGTTCCAGCGCCTCCAGCGCCGGCGCACCTGGCGCTGCCGCCAGCGCGGTGGCCCGACGGCGGCGCGACACCGGCCGCAGCAGGTCGTCCATGGCACCAGCATGCTGCGCATACAGCCGGGCGGCCCGGCGCTGTATGGCGGCGACCCGGCGCGGGCGCGTGGCCAGGGCATAGGCGCGGATGGGGGCGAGCTGGGTGTAGCGTCCGTCCTGCCACTGCGCCAGATGGCGCGCCACCAGCTCGCGGGCGGCGGGCTCATAGCGCTTACCGAGGAGCCCGGACAACACCGCCGCACTGGCCCCGGCGGGCAGCACACTGAGGGCAAAGAACACCACCCGAGCCCGCCCGGAGAGGCGCTGGTACGACAGCCCGAGGGAGGCGCGCACACTGCGCAGGCGCGCTGGCAGGCCACGACTGCCGGCGTCGTCCAGGGTGGCCAGCATGTGCTGCTGCAACTCTTGTAACAGGCGCGGCGGCGTCATGCCAGCCTCCCCGAGCTGCGGCGCGGCCAGGGTCAGGGCCAGCGGATAGTCCTGCAGGGTGTCACAGATGGCGTGCAGCGTGGTGCTGTGCCCCAGTCCGAGCGCCAGTTCCAGCCCGAGCCCCACCTGCTGCGCTGCCGGGGCGTAGCGCAGCAACAGGCGCAGCGCTTCCCCACGCGCCAGCGTGTCCACAGTGATGACCTGTTCCCAGGGGCGCAACCCCAGGCCTTCCCGCGACGTCACCAGCAGGTGCAGGCCCGGCGCGCCTTCCAGGAGCTGGCGCAGGGCAGTGATACTGGCCTCCACCTCCTCAGCGGGGGCGTCCAGCAGTTCCTCAGCATTGTCGAGCAGCAGCAACAGGTGCTGCGGGGCCAGCGCTTTGCCCAGGGAGGCCCAGGGCTGGAGCGGATCCGGCGTCACCCCTAACGCTTCCGTCAGCGTGCTGGCCAGGCGGGTACTGTCGCGCACCCCTTCGACCGCCACCAGACGTACACCCTGGGCAAAACGCGCCCGCTCCGCCTGCCAGTGCGCCACCGCCAGCCCGACCGTGGTCTTGCCAATGCCCCCAGGGCCGCTGAGCGTCACCAGGCGGGCACCGGCCAGGGCCTGGATCACCTGCGCCATGAGCCCGGCCCGCCCGATGATCTCCGGGGGGTGCGGCAGAAGCGTTGGCCCGCCCGGGCTCGGGAGTTCCACCTAGGCGGCTGGCCCGGCCTGCAGCAGCAGCGGCACGTCGTGTCCCAGCCAGGAGTGGAAGCGTGACGACCACGGCGGCAGTGCCACCCCGGTCTCTGGATCCTCGGGTGGCCGATGATCGCCCACCTCGTTATCCACCCGCACCGCCTCGACCCCCGCCGCAAAAGCCGCTGACAGCGTGGCACCGCGTCCCAGGGCGCCATAGAACAACTGATTGAACAAGGCCGCGGCGCGGTCTGCCATGGGCCACTGCTCATCCACCGCCACCACATTGGCCAGGCCCGCCGTCCGTAAGGCCTCGGCTGCGTGCCCGGAGTAGCAGGCGGAGAGCAGCACCAGTTGCGCCTGACTGCCGTGCAGCATCTGGACCGCGCGCGCGCTGGACAGGGCATCCGCTACGGCGCCGTCCTGCTCCAGCAGCAGGTTGCCGTTCTCGTCGCCGTGCCCAACAAAGTGCACCACATCGTAGGGCTGCAGCAGGGCGCGCTACACCGCCAACGGCGTGGCGTGCGGCAGGTAGTGCACCATCACCGGCGCCCCGGACTCCTGTAAGGCCCGCTCTAAGTCGCGCCGCACCTGGCGTATGGGGGCGAGCGGGATGGCCTCATACACCGGCACCAGGGCGCCGTTGCGGCGTGCAAGATCACGCTGCACCAGGGGACGGCTGGTAATGACCAGGATGCACGGTGACGGCGAAGGGTTCATGGGGTGCGGCACAGCTCCTGTTGTAGGACGTCGGCGCTGACCTGGCGTACCAGCATCTGGGCGATGGTCACTGTGCGGTCGGCTTCCGCGCATCGGGCGTGGGCTGCGCCACCTGCGCCACCCAGGCGTGGGCTTCCGGGGTCGTCAGACGTTGCGCCAGCTGCACCAGCTCCAGCAGAGAGTAGTGTGTGACGAGCTGCGCCACCAGGCTCTCTGGGGTGGGCGTGCTGGGGAGCGCTTGGCGCAGCAGCAGATCGACATAGGCTTGCCCACCGTGTTCCAGGATACGCAGCGCCATGAGAGCGCGCGCCAGCTCAGACGGCGTGTTGGAGGTGAACAGGGTATCGAGCGCCACACGGTGGGCCTCGCGCTCCTGGGCCGTCAGCGTGCTACGCGCCATAATGGCGTAGACGGCCATGCCGTGCAGCGCCTGGAGCGTTGGATAACGTGCCAGCAAGCCCGTGACGGCGCTCTGGCGCCCCTGCATGAGTTCCAGGTCGATCTGCGTCTTACACAAGGCCTGAAACTGATCATAGAGCCAGCCCAGATTGATTTCGACATTCTGACCGGAACCGCCAATCTGTTTGGCCAGGGTGAAGCGACTGCGGATGAGGGCCTGAAAACCGACGCCAACGCCAAGCACCAGCAGCGGCACATTGGCCTCAGGGGCATAGGTGTGGGCCATCCAGAAGGCCAACAGGGCGGAACAGGCATTGACGCCAAGGAGGAGTTTGGCCCAGCGCGTGCGCAACGCTTCGCTGGGATAGGTCGGGAAGGTCGCCGCGAGTTCCGCCAGGCCCACGGCGATCCCCAGGAGCAGGACCATGGCGTAGGGGGCCCCGCATGTGATCCAGGGCCACAGGGACGCTCCCATGCACGTCTTCCTTATTACTGCGTAGTGCCTCAACCGAGCTCATGTGAGAAGTATCCTGGGAGCGCCACGCGCCAGCGTGGCTGCCGGAGCCGGGCTGGAGCCCGGCGATCCCAGGGGGCAGCAACTGGCACAACAGCTCGGTTAAGGCAGTAAGGCCGTAGAGCGACCCGCCAGTCGCCGCTCCCGGGGAGGGAGAGGCCCTACGCCTCCTGGGCCAGGAGATCGCGGGCCTGGGCGGAAAGCGCCACCAGTTTGCCATCCGCGCTGGTCGGATCAGCGCGCAATAAGACGAGCCCAACATCCGCCAGCTCCTTGAGTAACTTTAGCGTCTCCCCCGGCAGGCCCCAGGTTTCCACGGTCACCAGGCTCGGACTCATCGCCCCGCCACGCGCCAGAGTCCGCAGCACTTTACGCTCAGCCTCGGTTAACTGGATTTTCTTGTTGATCGGCATCACATGTCTCCCACGCCTTAGGCCTCTACCTTGGCCGGGGTGGCGGGTGTCAGCGCCGGGGTGGCCACTGGCATGCCTTTACCGGAGGGATTGGTAAATTTGTCGTTCAGATCCTGCACATAGAGGTTGGCGTCCATCAACACCGTCTTCAAGCGCTGCTGGGCCCGCTTGCCCCAGCCGACGGGGTGCTTGCGAAAGATGCTATGCCACAGGGAGGTATTTTTGCGAAACGCCGCGATGAAATTCTCCAGCAGATCCTGCTCCCGCAAATCGGTGGTGTCGCGCCGCAGCCTGGCGATCACCGAGCGTGCCGACCACTTGCGTATGGTCACATGGGCATAGAGGCCCAGGAATCCAGCCACCCCGAGCGCCACCCAGCGCCATACCGGTTCGTTCAACAGGGCGGCCCAAAAGGTGTGCGTAAAGGTAAAACCCTCCCACTGGCCCGTCATCAGCGTCCAGACCAGGCCCCCCAGCAGGATCGCGCCAAAGAGCAGGCCATCACTCCACAGCACGCGCTGCCGCCATTGCTCCAGCAGGGCTTGCAGCTTGGGGACAACCTTCGTCGTAATATCGTGCGCCATCTGCTCCAGGACGGCGATGATGCGGTAGGCCCGATCGACCTCGACCTGCTGCATACGGGCGTAGATCTCCGCCATGTCCTCATCACGTTTGGCTTCAAAGCGGGCGCGCAGCGCGTCGTCGTCAATGGGGATGGACGCCTCTTTGTTGTAGATACGATAAAAGCGTCCCGCGGTCAGTCCGGCCTGCGCCAGGGCGCGCTGCCAGGAGGCCACGACGTCTTCGGGATTATCCTCTTTAGCGGTGGCGTCAATTTGATTGAGGATGTACAGAAACTTATTGGAGTCCGGGCGCACCACGCTCTGTGCCACCAGGTGGCCCAGGGTATCGTGCATGGTGCCGGCTTCAGGATGGCGGGCGTCAAAAAACACCAGCACCAGATCAGATAAATCAATAATATAGTTGGTAATGCGCAGGGTAGCGGTGCGTTGCGCATCGGCGTCAAAGCCGGGGGAATCGATCATGATTTTCCCGCGCACGCCCTCGCTGGGACAGGTTTTGAGCTGTAAATAGGCATCAATGCGTCGTCCCTCGCCGGGTGCGGTCTCTTCAATGGCCCGGCTAATTTGGTAAAAGGGAAAACGCGGGTCGGCGTCGAGGGCCAGGCCCGGCAAGGTGCGCACGCCGTCTTCGCTGCCAAAGCACACGACACTAAACTTGTCATCAACGGCCTGATTGCCGGTCAGCTGCAGTTTATAGCCGAGATAGCTGTTGATAAACGTTGACTTGCCGGCCGAATAGGTGCCCAAGATCGCCACCAGGGGCCACCAGGGCACGCGCGTGGCATACGATTCTTCCGGGCCGAAAAACCCCAGGCGGCGGGCCACCACGTCGAGATCGCGGAAACTTTTGACGGCGCGTAACAGAATCGGATTTTCCTGCGCCAGATGGGCTTCGAGGCTGGCCAGGCGCTTTTCAAGCTGGGTGGTGGGTTGAGCCATAACATCCCTTTTGCTACATAATAATGGATACCCGGGCCACAGCACCCGCAAACCAGTAGCACCCTGACGAGTGCCGGGCGCACTGCCCAAGGCAGTGCGCCCTCAATGTGCCGTTGAACTGCGTAAAAAAGTATGGTGGCACCGACCATAGACCCAACCGTTGCTCCCGAGAGAGTGCCTTCAGTCCGTCCACAAAGTCTAGCATGTTTACCAGCACGTGGCGCGGCAAAACGTGCGGCCTCGATGGCCATGTCGTCAGTCCTGCGCCAGTCCCCCCTGGGAACGCCGGGCTCCAGCCCGGCTCCGGCAGCCACGCTGGCGCGTGGCGCTCCCAGGGAAAACGCTGGAGCACTGGTGGTGTATTGATGAAAGAGACATCTCGTCCGCTAGCCGCACCTGTCCGCCGCGCCGTCACAGGCGCCGCAGACGCGGCAAGGCGAGCGCTAACGTCCCCGCCAACGCCAGCAGCGCCGCCCCGTTAAGCAACAACGCCAGCGACGCGCCCATCAGGCCAGCGAGGGCGCCGGTGGCCAGATGACCCAACGGGGCCGTGCCGGTGCCGACGACCCAGGCGCCCATGGCACGGCCACGCTGCTCATTCGCCACACTGTGTTGCAGCAGCGCCATATGCAGAATATCCGCCGCGGCCGCCATCATACTGACGAACATCACCCCGCCGAGCGTGAGCCAGAAATACGTCACCTCGGCGAGACTGACCAGGCCAATCCCAAACAGCGTCAGGGTGACGAGCAACATCCTGCCCTGGTGACGCGTGGACTGCACCGCAGTCAGGACCGCACTGCCCAGCACACCACCGAGAAAACGCCCCGCCGTGAGCAGCCCGAGCCCTGCCGCGCCACTGTGCAGGACATCGCGGGCCAACGTCGGTAACAGCACCTGGTACGAAAAGCCAAACAACTCGGTGCCGGCAGTGGACAGGATCAGACTCTGCATGACACGATTGGCGCGCAGTTCACGGCCATACGCCAGGACATTGTCCCACATCGACTCCTGTACCTGCGGCGCGGCGCTGCCGCGCTGGCGCAAGGTCCAGATGGCCACGGCCCCACCGCCATAGGTCAGGCCCATGGTGAGAAACGACAGGCTCGCACCCCACCACGCCAGCGTGGCGCCCGCCAGCAAGGAGCCAAACACCCCGCCCAAGCGTTGCGCCAGAAAGAGCAGCGCCAGACCCTGCGTGGCTTCACGTGCTCCCACCACATCAAAGGTGTACGCCTGCCGGGCCGTCGCCTCAAAGGCCTGTAGCAGCCCGAGGAGCGCCGTACAGCCTAACAGCATCCACAGCGCTAACGTCCCTTGCCAGGCACACCACGCCATGAACCACGGCACCAGGGCCATGCCACACGTGGTCAGGCGCATCAGCATACGGCGGTCGAAGCGGTCGGTGAGCGCTCCGGCCATAAAGCCCACCAACAAATTCGGCGCCGAGCGGATGGCAAAGAGCAGGCCCACCATGGTATTGGAATCGGTCATGGCCAGCACGAGCCAGCCGAGCAGCACGGTCTGCATGCCCGTGCCGACCTGACTGCACAGGGTGGCCCCCCAGAGCATGGGGAAACCAGGGGTGTGCAGGGCAAAGGCCAAACGGCCAGTGTATGTTTTGATAGGACATTCCTTATTGCCTGAGACAGGCCAAGCGCTACAGCGGCTCGGCGCGTGTCACGGCCCACCACGGCCCGGACGTGGTGCCGAACAGCGCGGCCCAATACCAGGCCGAGACGTCTGTCCACGTTTGACCGGCTGGATCGCTGATCTGTTCACACACCCGGAGCTGGTCTTGACCCCGTGTGGCGCGCCAACAGCCCCACGGCCGGCTCGTGGCGTCCACCCAACCGGGCAGCGTGTGTACCGTATAGCCCACCGCTTGCAAACACGTGGCAGCCGGATGCAGCGTGCGCGTCCCGGTCGCCACCCAGCGCAGGATGAACTCGTGGGTGCCGTCCGTAAAGCGGGCGATATGGCCGGGAAAACCGGCGTGCACACGTTGTTCGCGCTCCGAGAGCGGCAAGGCCCGCAGCGTCCGCCCGTCCAGTTGCGTCGGCCAGCCAGGAAACGGCCCCGCCTCCAGTGGACGCGGCAACGGCGGCACCAGCCAGGGCATGAGCGCCGCTAACGTGCAAATCAGGAGGGCGAGCCAGGTCATACCCGCACCTCCTGCGGCGCGGTCCGCCAGCGGTTGGAGAGCGACTGGAGGTAGTATACCAGGCCCATGGCCATGGCCAGAAACGTCACCACCCCGACGCCGTCATGGACCCACGGCGGCACCACCACGATCCCGGCTTCCGGATAGAACAGGGCCGCCGTGCGCAGCCCATTGCCCAGCACCAGGGCCACCACGGCGACACCCAACGCGTGCCAGGTCTGCCAGGGACTGAGGCGATAGACACAGGCCAGTGTCAGGGTAAGATACAGCCCAGTCCAGAGCATATGTATACCACTGCACGGCGCATCCACGCTCACGACGGTTCCCGCCCAGTGCAGTGCCGTGCCTTCCTGGGACACCGCCAAGCCGCCAAGCCGCAGCAGCAGCACGGCGAGGGCTCCAGTCAGTAGGCGTAACGGATAGCCCGCGTAAAATTGTAAAGACGCCACCAGCGGCAGCGATAAGAGGAGCAAGCCGCACAGCCCCACGTGGTAGATGGTGCCGAAGCGATAGACACTGAGGGTGCAACCGAGCGCCAGTAGCGCTACCGCAGCGCGTAGCAACGGTGGGAGGAACGGATAACTCAGCACATAGCCCACGGTGCTCACGAGCGGCCACAGCGGGGGGCGCGCCTGACCGATGGTCACGGGGTGTCGGGTGGTGAGCACGATCAGCACCGTCCCCAAGGCCAGGACGCCCAGCGGTTCATCCGAGCCATCAAACATGCGTGCCACATACCACGGCCACACGGGCCAGAAGGCCAGGAGCTGCAAGAGGAGCATCATGGGGAGCGGCTTCATCGGGCACGGTCTAGGGCCGTGGACCGCCGGCGCTGCGCTAGGGCCAGTCCGAGGACACCGCCAGCCACCGCCAGGAGCATCCAGGTGGCGGGCTCTGGCACGGTGGGGACTTTGGCGGACTCCACCGGCGTCAGCCCCGCCTCCTGGTACTGCGCCTGGGTCTCCAGCACCACGGCGCCGGAGACGGGTGTGACGAGATGATAGGCGGTGGCCAGGCGCACGGCCGCTTCCCTACCGCCCGTGCCCCGGGTTGCCAGCTGCGCCTGGATGGCGTGCGCGGCCCACAGGCGTACCAGATGCGCCGAGGTTTGCTGCGCAGTTGCTGGGGCACTGTAGTGATCGTCGGCAAAACGCTCGCGGACGAACGCCAGAGGCTGCGTCGTGCCGCGCCATGGTGCCCACAGGCGCGCCAGATCCTCGCGCAGCGTGCCCAGGCGCGGCACGGACACCACGGCGGGCAGGCCATCGAGGTGTGCCAGCACACGCTGCGGACCCGGGACTACCTGCAGGGCATAGAGCCGTGGCCCCTGTGGCCGGCGTTCCCAGCGTTGTAGCAGTCCTTCCACCTCTTGCATCAGGACCGGCTGCGGGCCGTGCAACCAGACCATGGCACTGTGCGGCACTGCCGCGGCCCAGTCCCAGGCCTGGAGCAGAGCCGGCACATTGTCGCGCCCGCCGATAGCCTGCACCTGACGGATGTCCTCAAGCGTGGCGAGCGCTAACACCGTGTCGGCAGCCACCAGCACCGTGGGCTGCAGGCTCGCTGGCAGGGTGGACAAGGCACTGACGATCTCCGGCAACCAGGGGGCCATCGACTGCGAGGCATCAAGGACAACGACCACGCGGCCAGGGGCTGGCTCCGTCAGCGCGGTGAGCGTTTGTTGGATCACCCGGCCCGGCTCCACCGGATCGACGCTCCACACCTGCTCCACGGTGGGCGTGCGTTGCACCCGCACGAGCGTCTCTGGCGTGGCGAGGGCGGCATCATTGACGGTGCCACGCACCGCATACACCTGCCCATCCGCCTGTTCGGCCTGGAGGCTGGCATGCGTCGTCGTCAGCGGGTGCTTGGCTTCCAGCCAGACGGCGTGGTGTGCGGCACCGTGGATGGCAAAATTGCGCTCGACAAAGAATGGTAAACGCAGCAGCGCCGTCGTGGGCTGGGACGGTGACCCCACCGGCAGGGGCTCCAGCAGCAGTGGCGTGGTGATGCCCACGCGCATCTTCATGGTCCCACCTCCAGGTGGCACCGGAAAGGCCTGCAGCAAGATGCGATCCGGGCCACTGGTGGTCACCAGCACCGGATCGCGCCGCCGCTGCACCACCCGTTCATAGGCTTGCCGTACGGTGCTGCGCGGGCCGAACGCCGCTTCCTGGGGCTCGCCGTTGATCCACAGGGTCAGCCGGGAGACGACCCCGCTGCTGGGAAGGGCTATCTGCAACCGCGCCTCGCGCTGGACGCTGGCATCATTCTTAAACACCAGGGTCCATTCGAGGTACGCCAGGACCGCGTCGGCATCAAGCGAGCCATCTAACCGGGAACTCGCCATGGTCAGCCCTTGGACATGCCCGCCCACCAGCGGCGCACCCTGGTCAGGGTCAAACGCCACGCCCGCGTCCCAGAAGAGCCCCCCGCTCCGCTGGTGGACCACAGGAGGTGGCACGGCGTTAAACGGTACGCCTGTGACCTGATAATAGAGCGTGCGTGCCTCGTCTGGGCTGACCGCGGCAGCCATCCACATGAGCAGGCTGAGTGGGCCTGTCGCCGCACTGGAGCGCTGGTAGCACGCCCGCAAGAGGACGTCCAGACTGCCTACCGTGCGCAACCAGTGCAGACCACGCTGCCTGGTCTCTGGAGTATGCGACACGGCCATCTGCATGCCAAAGCGTGTCAGGGCAGTCGGTATTTCAGCCCCAAGCAGGGGGAATAGGGCCAGAGCACAGCCCCAAGCGAGACTGGGGACCGACGGGATCAGCGTCGTAGCCGCCAGGCGACGCAAGGCGCGCCGACCCACATACCCCGCGATCAACGCCAACAACGGCGTGAGCGGTAGGAAGCCCATGCCATAGGCCAGCAGCGCCGTCAGCGCCAGGGGCAGCAGTGGCAGGAAGAGCACCGTGTAAAAACTCGCCACCCCACACGCCACGCCATTGCCCCAGCCCAGCAGGCGCCAGCTCCACAGCGGCAGGGTCACGGCCGGACGCGGCAGCGCCATGGCCAGGTAGGTCAGGAGATTTGCACTCGGCACGCTGAGAGCCAGCAGTAGATGCCACACGGTAGGGAGGGGATCAAAGAAAGCGCCGGCGCACATGCCAGTCGACCACTCAACGCTGAGCGTAATACAGGGGAGGAGGACGCCAAAGAGCAGGACATAGAGCGACGAGAAGCGCAGGGGACCCTGCGACGAGGTGGAGTCACCGCGTACCCGAGCCAAGACCTCCCGGGCTTTGTGTGTCCATAGTGCCATGGTGCGTCTCCAGCATGTGGTCGTGGAGTCTGCGTGCCCCGCGCGGGGTGCGCCATGTTGCGTCACACCACCACGCACGCGGTGAAGTGAGGGGAGGCTCAGCACCGCCAGGGGATCGGCAGTGTCGCCCAGGAAAATCTTGAGCGCCGCAACGTGCGCCGGATTGGGAATCAGCGACGCATGCTTGGTCACCAGCAACGACTTGTCTGGATGGTGACACTCTGCTGGGGCTGAAGCCCCGCAGCTTCTTGGAACTCAGACATGATCTGTCTCCAAGCTACAGGCGCGTGGCACCTGGCCGGTGTCTCGGCATCTACGCATAAGCCGCAAGTTGTGCGGCATACGATGCTTCACGGTGGCTGGCGCGGTGATTTTTCCAGGTTCCCCGTGGAGATAGGCGGAAAGGATGTTGACTTGCCCCACGACATCGCGGTGTCCGCTGAATCCACACTGCCCACAGGTATAGACCCTGCCGCGTGGTTTGTGCCGATGACCGCATTGGGGACAGGTCTGGCTCGTGTAGTGTTCGTCTTGCAAGGTGACGGTGATCCCTTCAGCCGCCGCTTTGTAGGTGATCAACGCACGAATTTTGCCGTGATTCCACCCGCTGATTTTCTGGTTGGTTTGCTTCGACAGATCCACGCCATCGGCGATGTCCCGTACATCCCCCATGACGATGATGGACGCTTGGCGCTCCACGGCCACCTCGACGATGGCGCGACTGACTTTGTGCTCCAGATCCCGTATCACGCGGGCATGCTGGGCTTTTATACGAGATGTGGTGCGCCACAATTTTTTGGCACGCCGAGAGCCCTTCGTGGTGCGACTCAGCGCTTGGGTGAGACGGGCGAGCCTTTTTGCATGGCCTTGCGCCTCGTGCCTGCGCTCGCGACACGTGATCAGTGTGGCTTCCTCAGCATCGCCCACAACGGCTGGGTGGATTTCGCCCAGATCGACGGACACAACGTTGCGCCCAGTCGCCTCAGCGGGGTGCTTGCCGTTTTCGACGACCACATGCCAGGTATACCGTCGCGCGCGCTTGTCGTAGACCAGGCGTACTTCAAGGACACGCAGCACGTCTGCCAGGTGGGACGGCAAACGCACGGACAGCGACGGAGTGCCTTTGCCGTTGGAGAGGGTGAGCACCAGGCCAGCTTTCTTGATGGCCGTGTGCTTCCAGATGGTAGTACGGAACCGTTTGGGCCAATGCGGATACTTGGCGTCTGGGTCGAGCTTCTTGACGGCTTTTGCCGTGGTGCAGGCTTTATAAAAGCCCTGTTGCGCGGCGTCGATGGTATGGGCATGCCATCGTTTGACGGGGTTGAAGAAGTCGTTCAACTTCTCCGCGGTGCCTGGGCGCAACCAGTGTCCCTGTTTACGCACGATACGCCAGTGCGTGACCAACACCTGCGTGTAGAGACGGCCACTTTCCAGGTTCAAGGTATCGGCGAGAGACCGTGGAACTGTACAGGGGAGCCTATAAGTACGGATCATCCTCGAGCCCTTTCTGTGCAGCCATAGAGCGTTGGATGATCTCTTGAGAGACATGGCCAGCCGTACTCGCAACATAGCTCCGCGTCCACAAGGACGGGAGACGACGCAAGACCGCATACTTCTGGCGCAGATGATGGGCCGTGAGTCCTTTGCACTGCTTCACCACCTCTGCGGCAGAGTCGGTCGGCCAGACACGCACGAAGAGATGGAGAGGATCGGGTTGAATCGCCAACCCCACAATCGTCCAACCCTTCTCTGCACACTTCTGCTCGATGAGGGCTTGACAGTCCTGAGCGATAGTGCCACCGAGCACGGCTTTCCGTCGCTTGGGACACTAGACCAGGTGGGAGACGATAAGGTAGACACGGTGTGCATCTCGTTGATAATCCATGTTTATATTGTGGTATATAACGACACTATTCTCAACAACAAAGTTCTTCAGGAAGGGCTCAAGCCCAGGGAAAAAGCGCCGAACCTCTGGGGATGAATCCCCGAGGCTTGCGGCGGGCTAAAGCCCGTTTCTGTCACCCGTGGCCTGGCTCCCGCGGACTGCCGCGCAGTCGACACGCCCGAGCCAACGGTTGCCTGCCCTACCGGCAAGCTACACAGACGTCAAAACCCTTACCGGGCATGCGCCACGCTGGGCAGGCCCCGCGCATAGATGCCGCGCAGGTGGGTTGCCATCAGGCTACCGCCCATCAGCACCACAAAGATCATACCCATACTACTCAGCAGCAGAGGTACGGTCATCCACGGCATGTCCATCAGCACCCCGTTAATGGCATTAAAGCCTGCCATGGTGCCCTGCGCATGCCACGTATTGGCCCCCATCACCCGCCCACGAATGCCGTCCGGCGCCAGGGCTTGAATCATACCGTGGCTGAGCGTCATAAACGCCGCCGTCGCCGCGCCCATGCAAGCAGCGGACAGCATGGCTTGCCAGATGCTCAGCGCCATGCCAAAGATCATCGGCGTCACCCCACTCGCCAGCCCGACCCAGAGAAACAGTTGCCCACGGATTTTGCCACCCTGCACGCGCGCCAGCAAGAGATTGCCGACAATGCCGCCAGCCCCGACGCCGATCATCAGATACGTCGGTCCCTTAAACAGCTCGCTGCCGCTGGTCATGCCCAGGATACTGCGCGCGAAATAGGGCAGCACCGATTCAAAGCCCATGGTCAAGGCACAGTGCAACACGGTCATGACCATGATGGCGAACACCATGGGGTGGGTATAGATATAGCCGATGCCAGCAGAGAGGTTGAAGAAGATGCCACGCCCAGCTTCGACGATGCCGCGTGAGACGGTGCGGATGCGCACCACCTGGCTCCAGCCAATGGCATAGAGCCCGGTGGAGACAAAGAACGCCATCTCGTGCCCGACAAAATGCAGTACTGGCAAAACCAGCAGCGGCCCAATCAAGCGTGAGCCTTGCTGCATGAGCTGGCTCAGGGCCACCGCGTTGAGCAAACGGCCGGCTGGCACCAGATTCGGCAAAAGGGATTGGTTGGTCGGTAACTCGGTGGCCCGGAAGCAGCCATTGAGGATGGCCAGCCCGAGCACCTGCCAGGCCGTCACATGCCCGGAGAGGACGAGCAGCCCGAGCACCACGTTGTGCAGGAGATTGAGGCTATACGTTGTGGCCAAAAGCCAACGCCGGTCCAGGCGATCCGCCAGAAAGCCGGCAAACGGCGTCACCACCAGACTCGGCAGCTGCGCCGCCATGGTGACAAAGCCCACCCAGGCATTGGACTGGGTGAGATTGTAGACTAAGGCCCCGCGCAGAATAATCAAGGCCCAGGCCGCCGACTGGGCACAGCCCGTGGCCAGCCACAGCCGCCGATAATCGGCATGCGCGAGGGAGGCAAACATACTAACTGGCTCGGGGGTATCGTGGGTGTCCAGGGGTGGGTTCTCCCTCACGTCAAAGTAGGGACGACCGGGCAGTCGTCCTGCTCGGCTGACATCATAGACGGCGCAAGACGCGCAGGAGCGCCAGCGTCTCACCCGCTCCAGTCGTGACCAAGAGCGCCGCGTTTAGGGGAAGCCTCGTCCGATAGCGCGGGAGAGACAAGCGTGCCGCACAGTAACATCCCCCTGCTGGCGATGCAAGGCTGGCGACTATGCTACGATGCGGCTGCAGTCGCCTCTGAAGAGCCATAGAAATACGCGCAGGGGACTGCCTGCTTGAGCTGGCAGAGGAATGCGCGTCCTGCGTCAGCAGGACAGCCTTTCCCCCCCCTGGCCCTTTCGTGTTATATAGTTGTTGTTCATCAAACAACGTGCTATACTGCCGACATGGAACAACATGGGTATGCACGTAATGCTGGCGCGGTTTTCTCTCTCAAATATCACCTCGTCTTTTGCCCGAAGTACCGTCAATCCGTGCTCGTAGGGCCTGTGGCAGACCGCTTGAAAATGCTGTTGCATGCAAAAGCTCTCGCACTGAAGGCGACGTTGCATACCCTCGCAGTGATGCCAGACCACGTCCACCTATTTGTCGAGAGTGATCCTGGGATGGCCCCTGCCAAGTTGGCCGCCCAGTTCAAGGGCTTTCCCTCGCGTGTGTTGCGGCAAGAGTTCCGGCATCTGCGTTCCCAGCTTCCCTCGCTGTGGAGTCGCAGCGACTACATCGGCTCGGGAGGGCATGTCTCGGAAGCGACCGTACGCCGCTACATCGAAAACCAGCAGTGACGGTCGTAGATGCGGAAAACGATGCAGTACCGTCTCTACCCTAAGGATGCCCAGATACAGGCGCTTAAGGTCCAATTGGGCGAAGCCTGCCGATTGTACAACGCCGCCTTGCAAGAGCGTCGAGGCGCCTACAAGCATGCTGGCCTCTCGCTCACCTACTACGATCAGGCGACCCAACTCAAAGCGATTCGCGCTGCCGGAGATCTGGCCTTGGCCAACTTTTCCGCCTCGCAAGACGTCTTGCGGCGGGTCGATAAAACCTTCAAGGCGTTCTTTCGCCGCGTCAAAGCTGGTGCCGCCCAGCCAGGGTATCCACGCTTCAAGTCCCGGAAGCGTTTCGACAGCTACACCTTCCCCAGTTGGGGGGATGGGTGTCGGCTGACAGACGCTGGCAGGCTGTACCTGCAGGGCGTCGGGCACCTGAAAGTGAAGTGGCACCGTCCGCTCGAAGGACAGATCAAGACGGTGACCGTCAAGCGCCAGGCGGGCCAGTGGTTCGTGGGCTTCAGCATTGAGTACGAGGGCGAGGCGTTGCCAGGGACGGATGCCCAGGTAGGGATTGATGTGGGCTTGACGGACTTTGCCACGCTCTCGACGGGGGAGACGATACCCAACCCGCGCTACTACCGGAAGGCCCAGGCGCGCCTGCGGATCGCCCAACGCCGTGTGGCCCGCCGCACAAGGGGTGGAGCGAATCGCCGGAAAGCCGTGGTGTTGCTGCAAAAAGCCCACGCGCATGTCCAGAATCAACGCGCCGACTTCCACCACAAGACGTCTCGAACCCTGGTGGAGACCTATGGCGTGATCGCCGTGGAAGACTTGAACGTGAAGGGCCTGGCCAGTGGCATGCTGGCGAAGTCCGTCAATGATGCCGGATGGTCGGCGTTCATCAACAAGCTGGACTACAAAGCGGCAGAAGCTGGTAGACAGTTGGTGTGCGTCAACCCTCGCGGCACAAGCCAAACGTGTCTCTGTGGGGCAGAAGTCCACAAAACACTGGCGCAGCGGTGGCATGAGTGTCCAGCGTGCGGATTGTCTGCGGCGAGAGATCATGTGTCGGCTCAACGTATCTTAGGGCTTGGACTCAGCCTATTAGATCTAACGTAGTGGTTGTCAACACACGCGTTCCTCACGAAGCCGCCTCGTTTACGGGGCGGAGTGGTCACCCACCCTACGATCAGGAGAAGCAACCGATGGCAAGTACCCAGGCAATTATGGTCGATCATCGCGTCACCGGCAATCTGGCCATCCGCGAGGTGCCAGCCCCAACGCCGCTGCTGTCCGAAGCCGTGGTCCAGGTCACCGCCCTGTCGCTCAATCGTGGCGAAACACGCCGCGCCATGCAGTCCCCCGACGGCTGGCGTCCGGGCTGGGATCTCGCCGGTGTCGTGGCCCAGGCCGCCGCCGATGGCTCTGGGCCGTCCCACGGCGCCCGCGTGGTCGGTCTCCTGCCCTCGGGCGCCTGGGCTACGCACGTCGCCGTGCCGACGCATGCCCTGGCTGTGCTTCCAGACGCCGTCACGTTCGCGCAAGCCGCCACCCTGCCCGTGGCGGGCCTGACCGCGCTGCACGCCCTGGCGCAACGCGGCGCCCTGCTGCAACGGCGCGTGCTGATTACCGGCGCTACCGGCGGCGTGGGGGATTTTGCTTTACAACTGGCACATCTGGCCGGCGCCCAAGTGATTGCCGCAGTGCGCCGTCCCGAGCAAGACGCCCTGGTCCGGCCCCTGGGCGCCGATGATGTGGTGATTGGCGATAGTGTGGAGGCGTTTGAGCGCTGCGGCCCCTATGACCTGGTGCTGGATTCCGTCGGTGGTCAGACACTGGCTGCGGGCATGGCCGTGCTGGCCAAAGATGGCGTCTGCGTCACGCTAGGCATCTCGGGCGCCGCCGAAGCCACCTTTGATGTGCGGCGCTTTTTCATGACGGGCCGTACCCGTTTGTATGGCTTTATCTTGTTCTCTGAACTAGAAGCCGAGCCCGCGGCGCTGGGTCTGGCGCGTCTGGCCCACCTGGTGGCCGCTGGGCAGGTGCGCCCCACCATCAGCGTCGAGGCGCCGTGGCAGCAGATTGCCAGCGTGGCGCAGCAACTGCTAGAACGGCGTTTTCCGGGTAAAGCGGTGTTGCAGGTGAGCGTGTAGAAGCGCAGCGCCTCTCTGCGTCGGGGTGACCAGCCAGTCGCCCCGCCACGTATGGAGGCCGCTCTGGCGAAGGAGTGCCCTGATGTCCCAGTCCCTGAGTCCCAGTGCCCAGAAAGTGCAAGACGCCCTGCGCCAGCACGGCCTCTCCGGCATGGTCGTGGAGTTGCCCGCCAGCGCCCGCACCGCCCAAGACGCGGCGCAGGCCATTGGTTGTGAAGTAGCGCATATTGTCAAATCGCTCGTCTTCCAGGGCGCGCACACCCAGCAAGGCATCCTGGTCCTGGCCAGTGGTGTGAATCGGGTTGATGAGCCGCTACTGAGCGTCCTGGTGGGCGAGCCGATCCAGCGCGCCCCGGCGGCGTTCGTGCGCCTGAAGACCGGCTTTGCCATTGGTGGCGTGCCGCCGCTGGGGCATGCCGAAGCCCTGCTGACCTTTCTTGATGCCGATCTCTTGCAGCATCCTGTGCTGTGGGCCGCGGCTGGCACGCCCTCGGCGGTGTTCCAGCTGACGCCAGCGGAATTGCAAGCCGTGACGCAGGGGCGGGTGGTGGCGATTCATTAGGGCGATTCATTAGCAGGGAGTGCTATCCTATGCGACGCATCTTCATCAGCGCCACCAGCCGCGACCTCGACTTTTTTGAATCAGGAGCCCGTATGCGTATGAGCTATGACCGAGAAGTCGATGCCCTGCGTATTATCTTCCGCGATGCCACGGTCACTACCCATGATTTGGCCGAGGGCATTGCGGCAGAGTACGACTCCCAGGGGGGGGTGGTAGGGCTAGAAATCCTCGATGCCATTCAACGGCTGGGCGACCCGTCAGTCTTGCAGCAAGTCATTGTGGAGCGCCTTGGCCCGGCAAGCCCGTCTGCTGCGAGCCTGCCGTGACCCATCCGCAGGGAGTGGCGCTTCATGCAAGGAGACTCTTAACTTGAGATATTTTGAAGAAAGAAAACCTATGCGAAATCAAGCAGTTATTTTGCCTGGAAAGCTCGCGAATCTATCTTGAGTTAAATGTCTCCATGCAAGAAAGGATAGAGACCATGCGACGCATCTTCATCAGCGCCACCAGCCGCGATCTTGGCAGTTATCGCCAGGCCGTGCGTGACGTGGTGCTCAACAAAGGCATGCACCCGGTGGTGCAGGAGCATTTCCCGCCGAATTACCGCACCGTGCTGGAGGTGCTACAAGCCGCCATCCGCACTTGCGATGCGGTCGTCTGCCTGGTGGGCTGGGCCTACGGGCGTGAACCTCGGCAGCGCTCCCCGGAGGAGCCACGCCGGTCGTACACGCAACTGGAGTACGACATGGCCCGGCGTCTGGGCAAGCCGGTGTACCTGTTTTTGGCACACGACGACTGCCCGCCCGATGCGCCCATCGACGAGGCGGCAGAGCTGCGCCAGCTCCAGCACGCCTACCGTACGACGCTGGGCGCCGGCGACCATCTGTGCTATGCCTTTCGTGCCGTGGCAGAGTTGCGCGAGCAGATCGCCTCCATTGACTGGGCCGCAGGGCTGACGCCGGGGCATCCGGCGGTGCCGCCAGCGCTACCCCTGCCTGGCGCCTCCACCAGGCCCGAAAATCCGTTCTATGGCGAGAGCCCGCACATGCTCGGACGCCAGGCTGAGCTGGCGCGCCTGTTTGATAAGCTGCGGGCGGGCAATCACTGTTCGCTGGTCGGCCCGCCGGGCAGCGGCAAAACGCGCCTGTTGCAGGAAGTCTGGCGCCTCGTGCCGTCACACCTTGGCTGGCCAGCCTCGGCCATGCTGCGGCTGCACTTCCGGGGTGTGGCCAATGTGCGCGATCTACAAACCGCGCTGGTCATGGCACTGGGCGGGCAGCGGGCCCAGGAGTGGCGGGCGCTGTTGCGGACCACACCCTTACGCCTCTTGATGCTCGATGATCTGGGTGGGATGGATACCGGGGCCCGTGGCCTGGCCATGCGGCAATGGCTACGCAGCCTTGATGACGCTTTCGGCACCAAGCTTCTGATGAGCAGTAATGCACGCCTGGATGTCGTATTTCGCCATGATGATCCGACGCGTTCCTCCCCGCTGGCTGGCCTCGATCCCCTGCCGGTGCAGTTACCGCCTTTGCCTCTCGACATCTGTCAACAACTGGTCGAGCAGCGCCTGGCTGGCACGCCGTGGCGCTTCGCCCACTTTGCCGAGGTGCTGCTGACGCCGCTGCAGCCGCAAGAGCTGCTGCAGCGCTGCGCCATCCGCTATGCAGCGCTGCGCGGGGGTGCCGCATGAGCCCACCGCCACCGTTGCCCTATGCCCCGCGGCGTCAGAGGCCCTTATCGCTGTGGAACCCGGTGGATTATCTGGTGCTGGCGTACTGGGTGTTTTACTTTCCGCAAGCGCTACGCTGGTATGTGGAGACGTTTGGGGAGCTATCCGCCGAGACACCCGGCTGGGCAGCCGTGCGCCAGGATCGCGTACACAGGCGTCTGGCCGTGCAGGGGCTGCTGCTGGTGCCCGCGCTACCCTTCGCGTTGGCTGGGCTCTTGTCTCATGCCGGCATCCCACTGGACTACGGAGGCGTGGCGTTTGGCGTGGCGACAGGCGTGGCGTTTGGCGTGGCGACAGGCGTGGCGACAGGCGTGGCGACAGGCGTGGCGGCAGGCGTGGCAGGAGGCGTGGCGGCAGGCGTGGCGTTTGGCGTGGCGACAGGCGTGGCGGCAGGCGTGGCGGCAGGCGTGGCGGCAGGCGTGGCGGCAGGCGTGGCGGCAGGCGTGGCGGTAGGCGTGGCGGTAGGCGTGGCGACAGGCGTGGCGGTAGGCGTGGCGGCAGGCGTGGCGGCAGGCGTGGCGTTTGGCGTGGCGGTAGGCGTGGAGGTAGGCGTGGCGGTAGGCGTGGCAGGAGGCGTGGCGGTAGGCGTGGCAGGAGGCGTGGCGGCAGGCGTGGCAGGAGGCGTGGCGGCAGGCGGAAGCGTGTTGCGCCTAGACGTTATCATGGTCACTTTCCCCTGCGCGCTGCTGCAAGCATGGCAAGGCCGTGCCCGTACTGTACAACGTGTTTCCCCGCTACCTGTCTATGGACTACGTACCCAGCTCGTACAGCAACTGGGCACCGATTGGTTGTCAGGACTGCGCACGTGTGAAGGCTTACTGTGTTATAGCTTACAATTTGGCCCCGTCGTCGCGGCTATCGAGGAAACGTTAGCAGTGCTGGTTCCCACCGGACTCTTGCCGCGTCTTGCCGCGTGGTGCAGCCTGCCGCTCTACGACTGGCAGGTAGTGTTTTTCCAGTCTGCCAGCTTGTCTGACCGACTCAAAGAAGTCTTGTGGGGTGGCTTCTTCCTACCGCGGCGCGGGCGTCCCCAGGTAGTCATAGGGCTGCGCTACGATACCCCGGCGCGTGCAGCCTGTGCTGGCTTCTGGCATCTGCATGACAACGCCCCTGAGCGCGCAGCAGCAGCCTTTGCTGTGGTCCGTACGTTACCGCATGGTGCAGAGCTCTACGCCAACGCTGGTGCCATGGCAGCAGCGGCGTCATGCCAGTCCATGGCGGCTATTGCTGCCTGGCAGCCGCCCAACGTCGTGCAGCATCCAGAGCGGTTCTCAGCCGTGCCTATTCCTGGGAGCGCGGGCATCCTGCCCGCCTTTGGAGCGGGCGGGACGCCCGCGCTCCCAGGAATAGCCAAGCACTCCTGCGGAGATGCTCTAGCGCCCGAAGCGCTCCTGCGTCCCGAGGTCGCCGCAGTCTTCGCCCAACTGGCGCAGATTGCCCAGGATGTCGCCCTCGTCGAGCGTTCCCGCTCCGTGCGGCAACGCAACAGCGCCCTCAACCGGGCCAGCGGGGCGCTGTCCGCCTTTCCGACCACGCTGGCGGCGTGCCCGACGCCCGAGCGCCAGGTGTTGGAGCGCATTGGAAAGCACTGGCTGCGGATCGTCCTGGCCAGCGCCAGCGCTGTAGGCACCCTGGAGGTGCGTGAGCCGGTGTCGAGCCCGTACATTGTCGGCGGGCTAGTCCCAGCCGAGCGCCTGGTCGGGCGTGCGGACCACCTGGCGCAGATCGCCGCCATGTGGTCCAAACCAGGGCCACGCGATTCCCTGGTCATCTTCGGGCATCGGCGCATGGGCAAGAGCAGCCTGGCGCGTAGCGTGCAGCACCTGTGCCACTTTCCGCACAGCACCAGCCTGGCCATGCTCAATCTGCAAAGCCTGGAGTGGTCCGTGGGGCTGAGCGATCTGTGCTACGCCATCGCCTTTGAACTGTGGCGCGCCACGCCCGCGCCACGGCCCGTGGCCGAACCGCAGCCCGAGGCCTACGACCACCTGCCGCTGCAGGCCCTGCGGCGCTTCCTGGCGCGCCTGGAGGACGCCGCGCCGCCGCGCCACTACATCTTGATCCTCGACGAATATGAACTCCTCGACGACAAGCTGCCTGCCGCCCTGGCGCAAGACTTTGTGCAGGCGCTGCGTGGCTTCACCCAGCAATACCCCTGGTTGGTCATGGCCCTGGTGGGGCTGCATACCCTGCAGGAACGCGCCGCCGACTTTTATCAGCCCATCTTTGCCTGGCGTCCGCTCCGCGTCGGCTTGATGGACGCTGACGGGGTGGCCGACATGCTGCAAGTGGACGACGACGCCTTCCCGCTGGAATACAGTCTGGCCGCGCTGCAGGAAGTCTCTCGCCTGACCGGCGGCCAACCCTTTCTGGTGCAACTGCTGGGGGATAGCCTGGTGCAGCGCTTTAACGGGCAGTTGCTACAGCAGCTCGACCCACCGGCCCCGACCTTCACAGCAGAAGATGTGCAGGCGGTGGTGGCCGACAACATGTTTTACCAACAGGGCGAGGTCTACTTTCGCGGCATCTGGCTGCAAGCTGCCGAGCCACCGGCGGGCCAGCAGGCGCTGCTCCTGGCCCTGGCACCGTATGCCAGTGGGGTGGACGTAGCCACGCTGCAACGTGAGAGTGGGCTCGACGCGGCAACGTGTGACGCTGCGCTGGCGGCTTTAGGCCAGCACGATGTCGTGCTGGCGGCAGACGGACGCTGCCGCTACAGTGTGGAGTTGATGCGCCGCTGGGTGCAGGCGGGGCTGGCGTAGCGAGGTGCCGACAACAGAGACAACGCGCGACGGGGAGGCCGTCGCAGGTCTCTGCCAAGCAGGGCGACCGGCCGGTCGCCCCTACGACGTGGACAGGGGTATCGGGCTGGCGGACGAATCTGGGGATGGCCTCTAGGGGATTGATGGCGGAGGCGGCTGGAGGGCTGCGAGCAGCGCATCAAACGTCAGGCTAGCACACAGGGCGCCACGTTCCATACAGTGTACGGTGCTGCCTCCCACCTTAGGCGAGCTGTGTCTCGCCCTTGCTTATCGGGTGCGACAATACCATCTCTTCGTGTACTGTGAGACCTAATGCGCGCATAACGGCACTGACCCGTGCCAGGCTCGCCGAGGCATAATCTGTGGCTTCATAGCGCTGCACTTGTTGTTCTTTGAGGCCGAGCTTGTGCGCCAACTCCTTCTGACTCAGGCCCGCCGCAATGCGGGCTTGAATAAGCACGCGGGGTAATTCGTCAAACGACTTGAGACGAAGCACCGGGCGTTTGCGGGTGCGTAGCGCCTCGTATTCCGCAAGCTGCTCACGTAAATCAGCCAACTGACTGGCTAACGCCTCGCGCTCGGCTTGGAGGAGACGCGGGTGTAACGTGCTGGCTGACGCGCCAGTAGTGACCTGGGCTAAGGCCTGCGCCAATTTCGCCGCTTGGGCCTGGGTGATGCGATACTGTCGCGCGTTGCGGATCATGCAAACTCCTGTAGATCAATCACCACAATCCCTTTTGGGGTGCCCTCTTTGTCCAGCTGGAAAAACTCCAGATAGGTAGTACCGCTGGGGCTGGCGGGAAACTGGGCAGGGAACAACTCGCCGCGATATTTCGCTTTCTGTGTAGCACGACCACGGTCAAATGTCAGCAGCACCGCGTCAAGACGCTCTGGATCAACGCCGGTCATATCCCAACATCCATCAAAGTCATTCGGGCGTCGCTTGGCTGTGACAAAACTCCCGTCAAGGTAGACACGCTGGCAGCCTGCGGCGTGCAGATTCACTAACGCAGCGTGCAGGCCTGCCAGTAACCTACGTCGGTGGGGAGTGATGCCAAAGCGGTTGGCCAACTCCTGCCACGTTGCCATGTGGACACCCGCTGGAAGATTGCCAGACGCCTCAAATGATGGGATCATGACACAACCATAATGTTGTGTTGAAGGCTTGTCAAGATGCCCTGAGCAAGGCGCGTGGTGAAAAACACCTCACGCCGTAGCACCTGCTGGAGTGTGTAGCATGGTCCCACTGAGCGCTATTTGACCACCCTTCCCCCCCCACGCTATACTTTATTTCCACCATGGCACACGGCGTTGCTCTCCCGACAGACCCGCACGCTGACAACGCTCCCCCTCTGCCTTCTCCCTGGCCGAGGTTTTTGGAAGGAATCCCCCTATGACAGTCACACTCGACGATAAATACACCGTCACCGCGGGCAATGTGTATCTCACGGGCATCCAGGCCCTGGTGCGGCTGCCCATTGAGCAGCAGCGGCGGGACGCGCAACAGGGGCTGCACACGGGGGCCTTGATCACCGGCTACGAGGGCTCGCCGCTGGCAGGCTATGACCTGACGCTGGCACGGGCGGGGGCGTTCTTGCGGGCGCACAACATCGTGCACCAGCCAGCCGTCAACGAAGAGCTGGCGGCTACCGCCATTCTCGGCAGTCAGATGGTGCAGCGCTTTCCCAAAGCACGCGTCGCCGGCGTCAACAGCATCTGGTACGGCAAAGGCCCCGGCGTGGACCGCAGCGGCGATATTTTTAAGCACGCCAACTTTGGCGGCACTGGACCACACAGCGCGGCGATTATTCTCGGCGGCGATGACCACAATTGTAAAAGTTCCACCCTGCCGCATCAGAGTGACTTTGCCTACGTCGGGGCCGGGATTCCGGTGCTGTATCCCGCGACTATTCAGGAATTTATCGATTTCGGCCTGCATGCCTTTGCGCTGTCGCGTTATAGTGGCTGCTGGGTGGCATTGAAACTGGTAACTAACCTGTGCGATGGCGGCAGCCTGGTCACGGTCGGGCCAGATCAGCCACAGATTGTTATCCCGGAAGTGCTCATTGACGGCACGCCGTTCCAGAAAATCCAGGACGTCAACTTCCTACCGCCGGGCACCATTGAGATGGAGCGGCGCCTGTTCTACGACCGCCACCTGGCGGTGCGGGCCTATGCGCGGGCCAATGGGCTGGACCGCCTGGAAGAGCACACCGGCGACGACCGCCTCGGGCTGGTCAGCGCCGGCAAAAGCTACGCCGATCTGCGTCAGGCCCTGGCGGATATGGGCCTCGACAGCCAGGACTTGCAGCGCCTGGGCGTGCGCGTGCTGCGCCTGGGGCTGACCTATCCGCTGGAGCCAAACGTGGTGCGGCGTTTTGCCACGGGCCTGGAAGAGATCATCGTCATTGAGGAAAAACGCGCCTTTGTGGAAACCCAGCTGCGCGACCTGCTGTACGATCTGCCGCAGCGGCCCCGGGTGTGGGGCAAATACGACGAGCGTGAGGCGCCGCTGTTCGCCATGCATGGTGAGTTCGATGCCGATACCATCGTCGAAGCCCTGGGGCCACGCCTGCAGCGCTTGGGAGAGGCCCCGGGGATTGCGGCGCGCCTGGCTGTCCTGCGGGCGATCCGCGACCGGCAGTACGCGCCGTTCCTGGCCCGCAAGCCCAACTACTGCTCCGGCTGCCCGCATAGCCGCTCGACACGGGTGGAAGAAGGGCAGATCGCCGGGGGCGGTATTGGTTGTCACGGCATGAGTGGCATGATCGAGCAACCAGCGCGCCATGCGGCGTATCTGACCCAGATGGGCGGCGAGGGCATGCCGTGGGTCGGGGCGGCGCCCTTTACCGACACGCCGCACCTGTTTCAAAACATTGGCGATGGCACCTTTTTCCACTCCGGCAGTCAGGCCCTGCGCGCTTGCGTGGCGGCAGGGGTGAACATCACCTTCCGCCTGCTGTACAACGACGCCGTGGCCATGACTGGTGGCCAGGAGGCGCAGGGCAAGATGGACATCCCCGCCCTGACGCACAGTCTGACGGCTGAGGGTGTCAAGCGCATCATCGTCATCTCCGAGCAGCCCAAACGCTGGCGGCGGGCTGGGCTGGCGCGCCTGGCCACTGTGTGGCCACGCGAGAGATATTTTGACGCGCTACACGAGCTGGAAACCACAGCGGGTGTGACGGTGCTGCTCAATGACCAGCAGTGTGCGGCGGAAAAGCGCCGCGAGCGCAAGCGCGGTATCCAGGTGGAGCCGCATGTGTTTGCCGTGATCAACGAGGAAGTCTGCGAGGGCTGCGGCAACTGCGGTGAGGTCAGTAACTGCATGTCGCTGCACCCGGTGGACACCGAGTTTGGCCCCAAAACACGCATCCATCAATCGTCGTGTAACAAAGATTACTCCTGCCTCGAAGGCGATTGCCCGTCGTTTGTCACCGTCGAAGTGGCGCCAGGCACCGGCTTGAAGCCCGCCACGCCGCCGGTGCTGGCCGCCGAGACCTTGCCGGAGCCAGCCCACAAAGTGACCATTGACGGCAGTTATGCCATCTACATCCCCGGTGTCGGCGGTACCGGGGTGGTGACGGTGAATGCCCTGCTGTGCTACGCGGCGCTGATAGAAGGCAAAACGCTGCTCAATCTGGACCAGACGGGGCTGGCGCAAAAGGGCGGTGCGGTGCTCTCCAATGTGATTCTCAGCGAGGGCCAGCCGGTAGCGTCGAATAAAGTCGGTATGGGCACGGCAGATCTGTATCTCGCCCTGGACGCGCTGGGCGGCGTGACGCCGGTGAACCTCGACCGGGCCCATCCGACGCGCACCGTGGCGGTGGTGAACACCACGCCGAGCCCGACGGGCGAGATGATCCGCAACAACAGCCTGCTGTTTCCCACCGAGGTGTCGCTGCGGCGCACCATTGATCAATGTACGCAGCCGGGCCGCAATCTCTATGTCGATGCCGGCACCCTGGCCGAGGGGCTGTTCGGCGACCATATGACCACGAACGTGTTCATGCTGGGCCTGGCGTATCAGGCGGGTCTGCTGCCTTTACAGGCGGCAAGCATTGAGCACGCCATTGTGCTCAATGGCGTGGCCGTGGCGCAGAATCAGCAAGCCTTCCGCTATGGACGGCGCTATGTGTGCGAGCCGGAGGCAGTGACGGCTCTCGTGGTGCCCGAGCCCAAAGATATGAACATGGAGCGCGCCGCCCGCATGATTGCCCTGGAAGAGCAACACAGCCGGGTCGAGCGCGAAGCCTATTACTACCTGCTGCGCCGCTGTGAGGCTCTGGACGAGGAAACGCAGCGTCTGCTGGCCATCCGCATTGCCGAACTCATCGACTATCAGGACATCGCCTATGCCACCACCTATGTTGATTTTGTGCTAGATGTGGCGACGCGTGAAGCAGCGGCTTGTCCTGGGCGGGTGGAGTTGACCCACACCGTCATCCGTCAGCTCTACAAAGTGATGGCCTATAAGGATGAATACGAGGTGGCGCGCCTGCACCTCAAGCCGACCTGGCAGGCGCAGCTCACCGACATGTTCGCGCAACCGCGTAAGGTGGTGTACCACTTGCATCCGCCCCTGTTGCGGGCTCTGGGGATGCAACGTAAATTACGGCTGGGCCCCTGGTTCACCACCCCGCTGCGCCTGCTGCGGCGTCTGAAAACGCTGCGCGGGCGGCGCTGGGATGTGTTTGGCTACGGCAAGGTGCGTGGTGCGGAACGTGCCCTCATCCCGTGGTACCGTGACACCATCTCGCAAGTACTCGCGCACCTCAACGAGGGCAACCACACCCTCGCGGTGGTGATCGCCAATGCGCCGGAGGCGATTCGGGGCTATGAGGCGATCAAGCTGCGGCGCCTTGCCGACACGCAGGCACTGGTGGCGCAGCATCTGGCACGCTTCGCGACAGCCACGGGGGCGCCGGTGCTAACGGTGCTGCAATAGGCGGACACGCGTGCAGATACTCACGTCCTCTACTCTCGTCGCCACACATTGCCTGGTGGCGTGTCTGGGCCTGTGGCTGTCCCTGGCTCAGGCCCAGACGCCCCCACCGGCACCGACGAGCCCGGCACCCAGTGCCGAAGGCCTCATTCGGCCCGAGACGGTGGCGACACGGCGCGACGCTGTCCAAAAACGCCTGGAAACCCTGGAACATCTGCTGCTGTCACAAGACGAAGCAGAAGCCGTGAAAGCGACGCTGGATCAACACGTCAAAACCCTGGTGGCCCTCGACACGGCGTTTCAAAAGCGCCTCGCCTATCTCACCCACCTGGAACAGCTGCCACGCCAGGTCGAAGAGCTCGACACCGAACGCCAGGTGCTGGCGGCGCGGCCGCCACGCCGCTTTCCCCAGGTCAATGAGAAACTCCGGCTCGAACACGAAGCCCAGTTACAGGTCACGCGGACAGAGCTTGAGGGCTTGCGCAAGGACGTCGCTGCAGGGGCGTTGCGTCTCGGTAGCCTAGACCAAGACATTGAGCAGCATGCGATTCTGAGCGCACAGCTCGACAAAGACCTGGCAGCGGCACGCCAAGAAGCCGCCAAGTCTATAGACCAGAAAGCCCTTTTAATCGCCCGTGCCGAACTGCTGGAACTGCGGCAGCAGTTGCAGCAGGCTGAGATGGACATGCTGGAAGCTGAACGCGAATGGCTGACCAAACAGGGGCCACTGCGGGATGCCCAGCTTGGCCTGGTGCAGACGCGCTATGCCGTGCTGCAACAAGATCTGGAAACGCTGAAGACTGCCCTAGCGCAGGTGCTCTCCCAGGAGACGCTGACCCTCGCCGATGCCGAAGACGAGATCGTCCGCCAGTTGCAAGAGGCCAGCGATCCGACCGATATGCTCCTGCTCACCGTCAAACTCGCGGCCATCCATCTGCGCAAGGAGACTACAGACTACCAGAAGCAGGCTAATAAGTTAGTGGAGCAGAGCGTCGAGCAAGACAAGCGTAACACCCGCGAGAAGCAAGAGGCTGAACATCTGGTCGCCCTGGTGGATAAATACGCCAGCGGTGACCGCATTGCCCAGCGTCTGCAAGCAGCCTTTACGCGCCTACGACGGGAGCAAGCTCGGCACAGTGCCGAAGGCATGCAAGCCATGGAAGTCGATCTCGAGGCCCTGAATGGCAAGGATCTCCAACTTGAAGAGCAGCTGTATGCCTTTGAGCACACGATGGACACGCATCTCCGTGACCTAGCGGTCACCCTGCACCCCTTGACCGCCGGGCAGCGTGAGGCGCAACTCGCCAAGGTGCGTAAAGCCCTGACGGACCAGCGCACCGCCCTGCGTGAACAAAAACAGGCCTTAACCGCGCTGGTGCAAGAGCACACGAAACTGCTGACCCTGCGTCGCGAATACCGCCGTATCCTGGAAGCGAGTGATCAGTTCGTGCTCGCCCAGTTGTTCTGGCTGCGTGACGGCCAGATGATGGGTGGTCGTGTGCTGCACGAGGCCCTTACCGGGGCACGGGTGACGTTCGCGCGGGTGCAGGCCGCGTTGCAGGCGGAACGCGATCGCCTGCCGGGCCTCCAGACCGAGGCGGGACGTGTGTGGCCCCTCATGGTGCTGCTGGGCGTAGTGGTACCGGCCGGGCTGCTGTGGGGCCAGCGGCGGCTGCGGGCCCTGACGACCGCGTTATTGACGTCAGATCGGCAGCAAGAGGTCGTGGGTCACCGCAGCGTGGTGGCGTCCCTCGTGGTGCTGCAACAGGCGATCTGGCCGGTCTACCTCCTGGGGTGGGTCTGGGCCTGGCCCCGTCTGTTCATGCAGGGCCGTAGTGCTCTTGACCTCGATATCCCTCTGAGTGCGCTGCTCTCCTGGAGTGCGCTGATCATGGGCGGCTGGCTTGCGGCCCGCGCCTTCTTGCACGCCGAAGGCTGGATGCCGCACTACTGGGGTCTCAGCCCCGTCGTCTGTGCAGCCTGGCAACGCACCATCGCGGTTGGTTGTCTCGCAACCTGGGCGCTGCTGGTACCACGCCACGTGCTACTCCAGGCCCCCGGCGGACCGGAGACCGTGGCCGGGAGCTTAGCGCTGGCACGCGTGTGCTTCACGGCCTTTCAGCTCGTGCTGCTCGTGTTGGTCAGTGTCACGGGACGACGTAGCAGTACGTTGATGGACGCGCTGCTGACCCACAGTCGTGACCGTCACGGCCTCCTCTGGCGCTATTGGCCCCTGCTCTATGGCACCCTCCTGGTGGGCATCAGCACCGCCTTAGCTCTGGATTTCCTCGGCTATCATTATGCCTCGCGAGCCCTGTGGCAGCACTCTGGAGAGGCAGGGCTGGTGTGGGTCGTGCTGCTATGGATCGATCATGCGCTGTATGTGGCATTGACCCGTCTGGTGGCAGCCCAACCGCTGCAGCCGGAAGAGGAGCCCGCCTCGCGCACGGCCAACCTGTGGGCCTCCTTCCAGAAAACCCGACCGTTTGTGCGCCTGCTCTTGGGCTTTGTGGGTGTGCTGGTGCTGGTACGTCTCTACGGCATCCGTGAGGGGCTGTTCGGGGCCTTAGAGCAGGTACACTTGCTCGAATTGGGGCATGGCAAGGACGGCCAGCCCCTGTGGCTGTCGCTGGCCGATGTGATACTCGCCGCCCTCATCCTCCTGGGGACGACCGCGTTTGTGCGACGGCTCCCGGCGATTTGCGACCTCGTGCTCTTCCCACGGATGCGCTGGGATGCGGGCCTGCGCTATGCCTTTCTCACCTTGAGCCGCTATGTGCTCCTGTTCGGCGCGCTGTGGAGCAGCCTGTCGGTCTTACACATGAACTGGTCGAGCATTCAATGGATCGCGGCGGCGGTGTCCGTCGGGGTGGGGTTTGGCTTGCAAGAAATTGTCAGCAATTTTGTCAGTGGCTTGATCCTGTTGATTGAGCGCCCCATCCGCGTCAACGACTTGGTGACCGTCGGCGACCAGACCGGCACCGTCAAGCGCATAACCATCCGAGCCACCGCCATCCAGAATGTCGAGAACCAGACGGTGATCATTCCCAATAAAGAATTTATTGCGCATCGCGTCACGAACTGGACCCTTGGCGACACCTACGTGCGCCTGGTCTTGCCGGTGGGCGTGGCCTACGGCAGCGACACGGATCTCGTCAAGCGTCTGTTGACGGAGGCCGTCCAGAGTCATCCGCTCGTCCTCACCACCCCGCCGCCCCGCGTCTTACTACGCGCCTTTGGCGACAGCGCCTTGCAGTGGGAAGTGTGGTGCTTTGTGCCACGCCCCCAGGAGCGCTTGGCCACGGCACACGATCTCTTGCTGCAGATCAATCAGCTGTTTCGCCGGCATGCGATCGACATCCCCTTTCCGCAGCACGAAGTGCATGTACGGGCGGTCGAGGCTGGGCTCGCGCCACCGGCGTTGGGTCAGGGGACGAGCGCTGGGTCAGGGGAGATCCACGGGACGCTGCCGGAGACCGCACGCCAAGCCTGAGCCGCTGCCGGCAGTCGGCTCAGGCCCGTGTGCGGCTCGGTGAGAGGGAGAGGGCCAAGCGCACCGCAGCGTCAGCTTGGCCTGCCTCTTGGCCGCGTTGGCGGAGCGGCCGAGCGCTGCCATCCCGCAAGCTGCTTTATCAGTGCGGAGATCACCGTGGCACCTCTGGATACACGCTCCCCTCGGCCCGCCACTGCAGCAGCTCTCAGCACTCCGCACTCGCACCCAGCGCATGGAAAAGCTGAGAGATTTCTGCGGCAATGTACTAAAATCATGGCGGACACACTATGCTCCAGTGGCGCGGCGTCAGCATCTGACGGCCAGGGAGCCGTCAGGTCGCTTCTGACGGCACACAGCCATCATGCCCCTTGACCCTGCACCCTTCACCTGCTTTTTGTGTAGGAGAGAAGCGATGAGTTGGCTTGACGACTCGATCATGTATCGGCGCGGCGTGGCTCGTGGTCAGGTTAGCAGCACGCAAGAACTGTCCGAGACCGCGCAGGGGACGTACCATTACACCATTGGCCCCTATTCTGAACCAGTGCTGCGCATTGCTCCAGGGACGCGCGTCATCATTGAGACGCGCGACGCTTTCGAGGGGAAGATCAAAACCCCCGAGGACTTGCCCAGCAGGGTCTTACAGATGCCGTTCGTCAATCCGCAGAATGGCCCAATCATTATCGAGGGGGCAGACAAAGGCGACACCTTGGCCGTGTACATTGAAGCCATGGCGCCGCGTGGGGCCAATCCACGTGGCACCTGTTGTATGATCCCAGAATTTGGCGCCCTCACCGGTACCACGTACACCGCCACCCTGAATGCCCCCTTGCCCGAGATCGTACGCAAGATCAATCTTGACGAGCAATACGTCTACTGGAGTCCACGGGTAACGCTGCCGTATAAGCCGCACATTGGCACGCTGAGCTGCTCGCCGGAAATCGATTCGATCAATACCCTGACGCCAGATAGCCACGGCGGCAATATGGACCTGCCCGATATGGGGCCAGGCAGTATCACCTATCTGCCCGTGCGCACCCAGGGGGCGCGCCTGTTTATCGGGGATGCCCATGCCTGCCAGGGCGATGGGGAAGTCTGCGGCACGGCGGTAGAATATCCGAGTCTAACGACCATCCAAGTCGATGTGATCAAAGGCTGGACCCTGGAATGGCCGCGCCTGGAAAATGCCGAGGTGCTGATGGCCATTGGTAGCGCGCGTCCTCTGGAGGATGCGGCCCGTATTGCCTACCGCGAACTCATCCTCTGGCTTGAAAAAGACTATGGCTATGACCGCTGGGATGCCTATATGATGCTCTCCCAGTGTGGGCGCGTCCGGCTGGGCAATTTTGTCGATCCGAAGTATACGGTCGGCGCAGCCATCAGCAAGCAGTATCTTCCCTGACTCTGTGGGCGAGGAGGCACGTATGAATTTGGGATTGCACGGGCTCAAGGCTATTGTCTCAGGCGCTACGAAAGGCATTGGCCGCGCCATTGCCGACACCTTGGCCGCCGAAGGGGCCCATGTCGCGGTCTGCGCCCGCCACGCGGCTGAGGTGGAGGCCACCGTCACGGCGCTACGCCAGCAGGGCGTCACGGCCTGTGGTCAGGCCCTGGATGTGCGCGACGCGGCGGCGTTGCAAGCCTGGGTCACGGCCTCGGCCAGTGCCCTGGGCGGCCTGGACATTGTGATTGCCAACGTCAGTGCCCTGGCTATCGGGCCTACTGAAGAACATTGGCAGCAGGAGTTTGAGGTTGACCTGATGCATACGGTGCGCATGGTCAATACAGCCTTGCCCTACCTGGAGGAGAGCCAGCATGCCGCCATTGTCACTATCTCCAGTGTCTCGGGTCGTGAAATCGACTTTGCCGCTGGACCCTATGGCACGTTGAAGGCCGCATTAATCCATTACACGCACGGTCTGGCCTGCCAATTGGCCGGCAAAGGCATCCGGGCCAACTC
>SXND01000031.1 GCA_005777235.1 Pseudomonadota bacterium | reverse complement strand
GGGGTCGCAGGACACTCCTGGCGCTGCGTCTGCGGGCATTGCTCCACGGGCGACGCCAGCGTGACCGTGATCAGGTGCTGCGGGCCCGCGCCTACCTCATTGAGGAGCTGCGTGATGTGGGGCCAGGCAACGACCACCTCGAATCGGCGCTCCGGGGTGTGCTGGGCCTGGTCGATCACACGCTGGCCCTCTTTGACAAGCCAGCAGGGGGGACGCCATGAGCCACGCCCTGACGTTCGTCGTACTGGTGTGGTGCGTGCTCCTAGCTGGGCCAGGCTCTGCCACCCCGCGGCGCCCCTCTGGGGCGGTGGCGGGTTTTCTCGCGGCTGAGAAGACGGGGCTGGGAGAATCGATCAGCCTGGTGCTGTGGCATGACGTCCTGAGCGCCATTGACGATTCCGCTCAGACCCACGTGCAGTGGGCCCCGCGCGCCCAGCCTCTGCCGCCCCCACCTCTACGAACCCCGGCAGACCATACAACCGCCGAGCAGCTAGCCCAACGCCTCAGCGTCGGACTGGTGCTCTGGGGGGCCGTCGCGGCGCAGCAAGGACGCTTGGTCGTGGACAGTTCCGTAACCCTCAATCCCACCCTGGCAGGCACGACCCTGCCACTGCGTCTGCACACCGCGCAGCTTGGCGGACTGGCAGCCACCATCCCGCGTGTGCGATTTAATTTTGCGCCGGTCGAGACGGCGCGGGCGGCGTACTGTGGGCGCCTGCTGCGCGTGCGGCGCCCTACTGTCCTACGGGCGCGTCCCCAGCAAGCCAGTCAGGTGGTCGGACGCGTGGGCACTGACACGGTCGTCCAGGCGCTGGATATGGCAGGGGCGTGGTGGAAGGTCCGGCACCGCGTACATACCGTATCACGCCGTCGAGGCGCTCCCGCGTGCCGTCGAGGGGCGTATGCCGACTGGCACCCTCGACGCGGCGCCCCACCCTGATGCGGCGGTGCTCTGGACGGGCTCTTTGTCGGGGGGTGTGCCGGTGCTGGCGCGACAGTATCACGCTGGCCAGGGGTGGTGGTATCGCCTGGCGGTGGGGGAGACGGTCGGCTGGGTATCGGCTGCAGAGGTCCGCCCCGTGTATGCGCTGCCCGCCGTCCATTGTGTGGCGGGGCTGACCCTCTCTCAGCGGGGACACTATCCCGAGGCGGTGCAGGCCTTCGAGCACTTCCTCGCCCGGGCTGATGAGGCAGGCAATAAGAGTCTCCACGCGGTGGCGTACCAGATGCTCGGCCTGCGCCAGCTCAAGATCACGCGGCACACCGCCGAGGCGCCGCCGCCCTGGGAGGCGTTCTCCTACGCTATTCCCCTCACGCCCTATAATGCCACGGCCTATACGCTGCGGGCGCTGGCCATGCTGCACGGCACCCCAACGCTGGCCCCCTCGCCCGTCGTGGGGCGGGTCATTGAGGACATCAATACGGCGCTGGAGCTGGAAGCGCGCGATCCGCAGGCCCTGGCGCTGGCGCAGGCCCTGGAGCGCTGGGCCGAGAAGCAGCCAGCTCCGCTCGTCGCCGGTCTCCTCCATGTGCCTCTGACCCAACTGCACGCCCGGCTGCAGAGCGCTGCAGCTGCTGGGCGCCCACGCACAGCGAGTGTTGCAGGAGGTACACAGGTGGCCGTGTCATTGCCTGCAGCGCCTGCTGTTACCCCGCTACAGACCGTGCGCAACAGCCTGGGCATAGAGCTGGTGCTCATCCCCGCCGGGGAGTTTCAGATGGGCTCCAACACTGGGGATAGTGACCAAGTGTAACCGATAGGCGCGGGCGGATTCCAGCAGCGCCTCAGCCCTGGCCACCGCCTCCTAGACCTGCACGCGCTCCCGCAGCAGGCCCGTCATGCCGGTCGGGTGCTTGCAGGTGGCGAGGGCGAGCAGGCTGTCAATGGCGTGGCGCGCGCTGCCGGTGGCCACGGCGCTGAGTTTGAGAGCGGCAGGGCCTGGGCAACAGACTTGCCCCAGGCTACCAGAAACTGGGGAGGTGCGCACAGGCCTCCTGGAGTCATGTCTTGGTGGACGATCTTGCTGTCGGTCAGGATACAGGTGGTCGCTACTCTACACCAGCGAGGTTGGCCACGCGAGATGCGCGCCCGATGCCTTGAGGGCAATCGCCTCACCCAGTGCGTGCGGTTGCAGGATGACTGGCTGGCGTCAAGCACATGGTATGACGCTGCTGCCCAGCCCAGGCTCTTGCAGGTGGTGAGGACGCCAAAGCGTTGAAAAACCTGTCGCGCGGCGAGGGAGTGCCACGCTTACGTGGCCTCCTCGTTGGTACCGACGGTGCCGACAGGCTGCGACCGCGGCCACAGCCCTTCGGGGCGTAAGACCATGACAATAATCAGCGTCAGGCCAAAGAAAAACCAGCGCCACAGCGACAGATCGGCGCGTGCCAGCAGCGGGCTGCCAACGAGCGTACCCAGGCCGCGCACCCATTGCGTCGATTGGGCCAGGACCACACGGTCAAAGAATAAGATGCACATGCCGCCCAGGATGACGCCCTTGATATGGCCCATACCGCCCATGATGACAATACACAGCAGCATGATGGAGACTTGCAAGCGGAACAGCTCCGGGAAAATCGCCTGCAACTTGGCGGCGTATACCGCCCCGGCCAGTCCGGCAAACGAGGCCCCGAGCGCAAAAGCCAGCAGTTTGGTCTTGATGGGGTCCACGCCCATGCAATCCGCCGCCACCTCGTCCTCGCGGATGGCCATCCAGGCGCGGCCCAGGCGCGAGTGTTCCAGACGGGATTGCGTGCACACCACGACACACCCGACGGCGAGGATGAGAAAATACCAGGGCAGGGGCTCAAAACCGAACTCATAGCCGAAGAGGTGCGGACGCCCCACCGGATTCATCCCCTGGGGGCCGTTGGTCAGGTTGAAGTTTTCCACCAGGGTCCAGCCACCAATGCGGATGTCGATATGCCACAGGTTGCGGAAGGCAATCGGCACAATTTCCCCAAACGCCAGGGTGATGATGGCCAGATAATCGCCGCGCACCCGTAGCGTTGGGGCGCCTAAGATGATGCCGAACAGCGCCGCCACGGGTACGCTGAGCAGCATAGCCCACCAGAAATTCAATTCCAGACCGTGCGGCGGCCAGGTCAGGATGCCAGTGGTATAGGCGCCAATGGCAAAAAACGCTGCATAACCCAGATCGAGCAGCCCCGCATAGCCCACCACGATGTTGAGCCCCAGGGCGAGGATGACGAACACCGCCGCATCTGTAATGGCATTCAAGAATTGTAAGTTGCAGGCACGATCGAGCACGGGATAGAGGAGTAAGACGCCAACACCAAGACTACGGGCGAGGATCTGGCGGCGGCGTAGCGGCAGAGCCCGCCAGCGCGCCCACACTAGTAACGCTCCGGCGGCGGCTGGCCGAGCAAGCCCCAGGGGCGAAACACCAGCACCAGAATGAGAATGGCGAACACCACGGCGCGCGTCCAGGTGGAGGAAATATATTGATCGCTGAAAGCCGACAGAAAGCCGATGGCATAGCCTCCCAGGACCGCGCCCGGTAGATTGCCGATGCCGCCGAGTACCGCAGCCGTGAAGGCTTTGAGACCGACGTCAAAGCCCATCAAATAGCGCCCGGTGTTGAGATACATCCCCACCACCATGCCGGCGACTCCAGCCAGCGCGCCGCCAATAAAAAAGGCCAGGGCAATAACGCGCTCGACGTTCACCCCCATCATCGCCGCCGCCTCGCGGTCCTGCGCCACGGCTCGGATGGCTTTACCGAGCCGGGTGGAGCGCACGAACCACATCAGCGCCACCAGCAGGGGCATGGTGACGCCGAACAGAAACACATCCTTGGTGGAGAGCAGGATGCTACTACTGACGCCGAGTGCCAGCCTGGCGAGGTTGATGTCCGGGAAGACGTTGGGGTAGAGAATCTGGCCAGGACCGTACCAGTTTTGCATGAGGTTTTCGAGCGCAAACGAGGCGCCCACGGCAGTAATGAGCGCGGCGATGCGTGGCGCCCGGCGCAGCGGTTTATACACCAGGCGGTCCAGGCTGACGTTCACGGCGCCGGTGCCAACCATGGTGAGGAGCATCACCATGGGCAACATCCACATCAACGTACTGGCTGGCAAGGCGGCCACCAGGGTGCGGGGCACGCCAAGCCAGGTGAACAGCGACAGGGAGACAAAAAACCCCAGGGCGTAGATGTCCCCATGGGCGAAGTTAATCAGCTCAATAAGTCCGTAGACCATGGTGTAGCCCAGGGCAATGAGCGCCAGGTACGATCCCGTGGTAAAGCCGTTAATCAGTTGCTGGACAAAGACTTCCTCAGACGACATGCGGTCTCTCAGCCCCTACTTGCACTGCATGTCGGCACTGATGCCGGCGGCATAAACAAATTTGCTGTCTTTGACCATCCAGCCCACCATGTCCGTGCGGTTAGTGTCGCCATTGGCGTCGAAGCTAAACTTGCCGGTGACGCCTTCAAAGTCCTTCGTCTGTCGCACGGCGTCGAGAATGGCGGCGCGGTCCTTTTTGCCGACTTTTTTGATGGCTTCGAGCGCCACAATCGCCGATTGATAGGCATACATGGCCCAGCCAATGGGCTCGGCTTTATAGGTTTCTAGATAGTCTTTGTAAAAACGTTTACCCACCTCGGTGGGTAGCTTGTCCGGGGGGACGGCGGCAAAGGTGACGTAGACATTATCATTGGCCGCGGCGGGGGTGGCTTGCTCGACCAGGGCCGGGGAATACAACCCATCAGGCCCCATGAACTTCACTTTCTGCTCAAACAACCCCAGGGCTTTCATCTGCTGCAAGATCTGCACGCCACCGGAATCAATCACGAAGCCGCCGTACACCAGATCGGCGCCGGAGGCTTTGACTTTGGTCAGCAAGGCGCGGAAGTCCACGTCGGCGGATTCGACCCCATCATGCCCGACGATCTCCATGCCGAGTTTCTTGGCGCTGGCGACAAACACATCGGCAATGCCTTTGCCATAGAGCTGGCGGTCGTCAAGGACGTAGACTTTCTTAAAGCCCAAGCACTTGGCCCACGCCGCAGCGGACGAACCCTGGATATCATCGGCGGGGAAGGCGCGGAAATAGTTGACGTGGCCTGAGGGACGGTAGACTTTGGGCTCTCCGGCCCCAAAGCCCTCTTTGGTGAGCCCGGGATAGGTATTGGCTGGCGAGATTTGCACCAGGCCCGCCTTGTTGGTAATCGGCATGCTGACCTTGGCGGCACCGCTGTTATACGTGCCCAGGTACACCATGACGTCTGGATCGGCCACCGCCTTCTGGGCGATCTCCGCTTCTACTGTACCGTCCCAACTGCCGGTGGTGGGGGAGGCATCGTCGCGATTCACCACTTCGACCTTCATCCCCGCTACGCTGCCGCCGTAGTGCTTCACGGCCAGATCGACCGCCTGTTTCATGGCGGTGCCTTCGGGGATCATCGATCCCTGTATGGGCCAACTCGTAACGATTTTGATGCTGCCCTGGGCCTGAGCCTGCCCCAAGACGGCGGCCATCATGAGCACGAGGCTCGTACCTATCATGTGTGCCAGTCGCTTCATGCGTGCTCCTCAACGTTGAAATGGTCGTGCTCTGCTGCCTGTGTCATCTGTTCACCGTGTGCTGGTGTACCAGAAACGCCCCGCGCATGCAAGCATGGGACGCAGTCTTAGGGGGGTCTCTTCAAGAGACCAGTGACCACTTCGTCTCACGAGCCTCAGACGGGATCGCGTATGTTTGCGCCATCCTCATCGCGCCCGTGTATAGACAACACGTCGCAGGGCGGGAGACCGATCTCAAAAGTGGACCCCTGCCCCACCAGACTCTGGACCGCCAACCGATACCCCAGGCCCTCGCAGAGCGTGCGGCTAATAGCCAGCCCGAGTCCCGTGCCCTCATAGCGCCGGGCCAGCCCGGTCTCGACCTGCTGGAAGGGTTTGAAGATGGTGGCGAGGTGCTCCGGGGGGATGCCAATGCCGGTATCCTGGACCACGATCGCCCGAGGACGGCCTGTCCCGGGCTCAGCCAGCACCTCAACGGTCACCGTACCCTGCGGGGTGAATTTGAGCGCGTTCCCGAGCAGATTGAGGAGCACCTGCGTGAGTTTGTCCCGGTCCGTGGTCAGCGGCGCGATAGCCGAGGGTAGGATGGCCCGCAGGGCCACGGCGGGGGGCCGCTGGCCTTCCAGCTGGGCGAGGAGGTCGGGGATCAGGTGCTCCAGCGCCACGGGCGTGAGGGTGAGCGACATCTGGCCCGCCTCGACTTGCGCCAGATCGAGCACGGTATTGATGAGGCTCAACAAGTGCCACCCATTACTTTGAATCCGTTGGAGATAGTCGAGCTCACGCGGCTGGAAGGTGTGTCGAGGGTTTTTTAGCAGGAGATTGGCAAAGCCAATCACGGAGTTTAAGGGGGTGCGCAGTTCGTGGCTCATGGTGGCCAGGAACTGCGATTTGGCCATATTGGCTGCTTCCGCAGATTCTTTGAGTACCAAGAGATCGTGCGTGCGTTCCGCAACGAGTTCTTCCAGGTGGTCGCGATGGCGGCGGAGTTCGGCGGCAATGCGGTTGCGTTCGGTAAGATCAACATGGGTGCCCACCAGACGGCGCGGCACCAGCGGGCGGTTCGCGGCATCACGCGCGAGACGGGCGCGCGACAGGATGTCCACCCAAGACCCGTCTTTGTGACGCATACGGAATTCGAGTTCGCAGCTGGATGTTCGGCCTTCGAGGTACGCATGCACTTGGTCCCAGACCCTGTCCTTGTGCTCTGGATCAACGAGTTGCACCCAGGTGTCCCAGGTGTTAGCCAGCTCGTCATCGCCATAGCCTAGCATGGCCTTCAAGCGTGGGGAGTAATAGACCTCATCTGTGTCCAGATTCCGGTCCCATAATCCATCGTTCGCTCCCTGCAAGGCCAGGGCCAAGCGCTCGCGACTGGCGTGGAGATCAGCATACGATTGGGCAAGATCTGCCGCCATAGCCGACAAAGCGCTCTGGATAGTACCCCACTCATCATGATGCGGGTGCGCGCTCGTGGGGTCTACTGTCCCGCTGCGGATGGCATGAATCTTGCGTAGGACTTGCTCCATCGGCTGCTGGATGTGACGGCGCACGATCCATACGAGAACGACGCAAAACAGGAGCACCACAAGCGCGGCAAGCCCCAGCACTTGCCGGCTGGCTGACTGCACGATGCGCCGGAGCTCGTCCCCGACGCGCTCGGTGTGTCTCACAGCGCGACGATCCAACCGTTGCATGAGGGTGTGGATCGTCTCCTGCGTAACATAACTGGCCTTGAGGGCTTCGCTGAAGCGGTCTGCAGCCCCATCGAATTCTCGGACCGCCTCGCGATAGGCCGCTGTCAAACCCATGATCCGCGTGCCAACCTCGACGATATCCGCTCTTGCGGCCGTGAGGGTCTGTAGCCGCAATGCCAGGTCATCAATCAGCGCGAAGACCGTGTTCACGCCTGCCTCCTGGCTCAAGCGCTCGGCACGCCATTCGGCCATCTGCCGACCAATGAGCAGCAGGGTTTCGCGGAAGCCCGTGACCAGCGTCATCAGTTGGTCGAGGTGCTCGGTCCCCTTACCAGCCAGGGTCCGGTCGATCACGGCGCGGCTAATCAGGGTGTCCACGCTGTCCAGAGCGGCCAGTGTTTGGTGGTCAATACGCTGAATGGTGGTCAACGTCCCGCGGACAGAGGCGCACGCCTCCAGGAGTTGCTGCGCGGTGGCCACAAACCCCGTGAGGGCATCCGCCAGGGGCCTGTCAGGAACCATAGAGACAAGTCCCTCCATGGAGGTGGAGAAACGCGTGGCGATCTCCTCCAGTGCGGGAGCCTGCCCTAGGCAACTGCGATGGAGCAAAGCAATCTCCGAGAAGCTCGTTGACACCACGCGCGCCATCGAGGCATTGGTGATCACCTGCGTCATCTGAGCCCCCACAACGTCGGAAGACAGGCTCCCAACACGCTGGAAGGCCGTGGATACGATCGCCACAAGTAGCCCGAAGACCAACAGATTGAGTGCTCCAAGCGCCAGCAGTTTGCTGCTGAGTCGACCGGGTGTGCGCGACGTGGCCCGTGCTCTGTCTCTAGGGGTGCTGTCGTACAAGTGTAGCGCCTTTGAGAATGATGGGTCGTGGGACAATGCCGTGGGACTCGAGAGCCGTGAGGTTGATGACACGTTGTCCCCGGGTATTGCTCTGTATGGGCATCTCAGCGACTGGCCTGCCGCGCATGGCTTGCAACAACATCTCAGCCGAGGTCTCCCCTTGCTCCTGACCGGTCTTTACGACGGCGGCCCATGCTCCCTGTTCGACCAGATAGCGATTGCCGCCGAGGATCGGGCCAGGATAGAACGTGCGAAGGACGTTGAGAACCTCGCCGCCCGTTAACGGGTGCGCATCACTATCGACGATGCCCGCCAGGCTGTCGGTGAAGATGGTGTCGCACGTCGTGCGCACGGTCTGCGCCAGCGCTTCGAGTCTACGGACACTATGAACTAAATGGATCGCCTGGAGCTTGACCGGATAGCTCTCGTGTTCTGCTTCCACTTGCGCACGCAGCGCCACACCTGCTGGGACGTCGTTGGCGATGACGCAGGCGGTCTGGATGGCAGGCACCAGTTGTTTGATGAAGGCCAGAGATTCCCGCACATGGGCGCGCTCCAGGATCCCCGAGACATTGGCGGCCGGAAACCCGTAGTGTGCGGCGTGCGCATTGACGCCATTGAACATGATCGGCGTACTGACCTGGTTTTTCAGGAAGGGTACCACAAACAAGGCCTGGGCATCATCGTCCGCCACAATGACCCCGTGGGGCTGTAGCTTGTGGTACAGCGCGTAGGCCGCCTCGGCTTGGTGTCGGCCCCCTGCAGGGTCCACCTTCGTATTCATGTAAAAGTAGGTGAGTTCGCTCACAGCCCCTAAGACGGATTCAATCCCTTCTCTGATTTCTTTGACCCAGGGATTGTGCTCCTCGTAACTCATGACGACCAAGGTCTTGAACTCGGTAGCAGTCGCCGGCGCGCCGCTCCAACCTCCAATCCCCACGAGTAGGAGTAGGCAAGCGAAAAGCTTCATGGATGTGTGTACCCTCCGTAGTGCCTTGAGCTGTGACCGTCGGTGGAGGACTCGCGCACGTATGGATCGCGTCCGCCCCCGCCTGCATGGGACATGTTTAGGGATGACTATAGTTGTGATATCGACGCCAGCGTGTACAAACTTGAGTCCTCCTCAACGCTGGCGCAGGGCCGTGAGTGATAGGGCCAGCATAAACTGGAAGCACGGAACAGCCCCCCAGAACAAACAACCTGTACGGCACCACCCCTCATGCACCCGGCGCTGCACTCATGAGCGCTCTCCAGGTTTGTGCCGTGGAGCGTCCGCACGGCGGCTTGAGCGCCTCACCGCGTCAAGCGGTCAAGGCGGAAGAGCCGGTGTGATTGTACCGTGCTATCCAGCGCGAGGGATACGAGATGCTCACCAATGGCCGGCGTAAACTTGAAGCCGTGCCCGGAAAATCCCGCCCCGATGATGACCTGCGGCCACTCTGGGTGACGATCCAAGATAAAATGCCCATCTGGTGTGCGGGCATAGAGACAGGTCTGGCTCCGCAAGACGTGTGACGTGACGCCCTCAAAAAACCACGGCGTCAGACTGACGACATCCTGCTTTTCGTCGTCCCGCACCGTGCGATTGACGTGGTCAGGATCGGTGGTGTCCCCACCGGCGTGGTTCGCTATCTTGATCCCTGGGTCTTGATACATGGGAAAACCATAGATTTCGCCGCAGGCGGAATCGGTGATAAACACAGGGAAGCGCTCGGGCGTATAGAGCGCGGGGTTTTCCACTGCGAACCACCATAGCACTTTGCGTTGAATCGTCAGCGGCAGTCCCAACTGCTGCAGCATGCGACCGGCCCACGCCCCGGCGGTGACGATCAAGGCCTCGGCCTCGTAGCGTTGGCCTCCCGCGCTGACCCACACTCCGTGCGCTGAGGCGCCCCAGGCCGTTGCTGGTGTCTGGGCCAGCAACTCCACCCCACCGTGCTGGGCACACTGGATCAGCGCGCGCAATGCGGGCTCGACATCCAGGAAGCCAGCCCCCGCGCCAAAACCGGCCTCCCAGTCATCGGGGATATGGATCATCGGCCAGGTGCGGCGGACGTCGGCGGGGGTGAGCCATTGAAAGTCGAGGTGGTGCTGTGTCGCACTCTCACGCGCGCGCCGGGCATGCCCGTACCCAGGCGCCGCCATGTCTAAACCGCCGACCCGGTGCAGCACCTTGGTCCGCGTCTGCGCTTCAAGATCCTGCCACAGGTGATCGGCCCGCAGTACCAGCGGAATATAGTCGGCGCCCTCAGCGTAGGCGTGCCGAAAAATCCGGGTGTGCCCTGAATGCGCCCCCCGATCGTGTACCAGTGCGAACTGCTCAAGCACGAGCGCCCGCTTCCCACGCTTGGCGAGCTCCCAGGCGGCGGCAAGGCCCATAGTGCCACCGCCGAGGACAATAACATCCATATGTGCCATGACTGCTGTCCTTACGCGTGATGGTCTCTAGCGAAAAAACGCCGTGTCCTGCCCCACGAGAAAATCGCTGACCCGTTCCATATGCGGGTCAATCATGTCCAGAGTGGCCATTGCTGCCGGGGCGAAGAAACCGACTTCGGTTGTTTCGTTGCTGAGGCCCAGGGTGCCACCGGTCCTTTCCGCCAAGAAATTCACCGAGACGGTTTGCCAGCGATTCCCATCGGCGTAAGAGGTCACGCGGTGCGGTGTTGAATAGATGCCAATGAGGCGCACCACCCGGACGACCAGGCCGGTTTCTTCCCACACCTCCCGGATGCAGCACTCTTCGAGGCTTTCTCCCGGATCCATGGCCCCTCCGGGCAAACACCAGCGGCCGTTATCCGTCCGCCGGGTCAGTAAAATTTTGCGGTGCGTGTCATCAAGGATAATCGCTGCACAGCCCAGCTTGATCTGCGCCGTGCGCCCGATTCTGTCGCCGTAGGCGTATTGTGCCACTTTTCTACGTCCTTCTCTCTCGACGCAGTATATCGTGTGGTTCTCCCATCGGAGAGGACCGCTCTTGACTCTTGACGGAGATTTGCTTATCACAGATACCGTAAAACTTCGCCCTGCAGGACGGAGATAGCAGGCACGATTCTTGAGAGACTTTTACCACAGGCTCCGTAAAGCCTCGCCATGCATGGCGGGGAGAGAAGGAGCTTACCCGTTCTCGTGTAACAGCTTTTTCTGCGGTGTTCAAGGTGTGTGCAGACATTTTGCTCTCGTGTGCAGTCTTTGGAACACGCCAATGTGCGAGACTTGCTCGCATACGACGCCGCGTCAACGGCAAGCAGGGGAAGAGCCTCAACGGTGGCGGCGTATGGCTCTTTGACATGCCAAGGAGGGCGTTGGTCGAGGCAGTCTCGACCGGAAAACTTTGCACGCTGCAGTAGAGAAACAACCAGAGAATGTGTTGTCCTGCGGGACAACATGGGTTTGGGGCGGCATGCCATGGGTGCACATCCCTAGAAACTCCGGCATTCATGCCGGGGAGCCGGCACCAAAAACGCAGCTAGCATCATAGGCATGCTGAGGACAGCGCCATACCGACTCAGACCTACCACAAAACAAGCGCACGTGCTGGAAACCCATCTGGAGGAATGCCGCACGCTCTATAAGCACATGCATCGACCAAGAGTTGGGTCACCTGGTAGATGACCAAAAGGCACCGCCTATGACCATTCCCCCTCACTTGCTGCGCCGTCTGGATTATTGCCCGACCTGGCTGGCCCTGCCCGTTGGCTTCGGGATCGGAGCACTGCTCGCCGTGACCGTGTTGCTCTGGACCCCGGCAGTGCTGGGCGCGACGCTGTTTGTGCTGCTGCTGGGCGGCGCCGCGTTGCTGGCGTCCAGCGGTGAGCCGGTGGCGGTGCTGGTGCGAGCGCCAGAGCCGGAACCACCGTTAGAGCCACCGTTGCCTTCGGCGATGATGCCAGCCCTGCCACCAGAGCTGCCGGGGCTGGAGATGGTGCGCATCCCTGGCGGGGTGTTCCGCATGGGTAGCCCGGCGGACGAAGCGGGTCGGTTTGACAACGAAGGCCCGGTGCACGAGGTGCGTGTGTCCGCCTTTACCATGATGCGTGTGCCGGTGACGCGGCACCTATACCTGAGCATCATGCAACCTGAGACCTCTCTCTCGGAGGCGGATGAGCATCCGATGACGCGGGTGAGTTGGTTTGCGGCGGTGCAGTTCTGCAACCGCCTGTCACAGCATCAGGGCCTTAGTCCCTGCTACCAGATTGACGGCACCAACGTGCAGTGGGATCACGACGCCACGGGCTACCGGCTACCCACGGAGGCGGAATGGGAATATGCCTGCCGCGCTGGTACGCAGAGCCGCTGGAGCTGGGGCGATGATGAGCGCCTGCTGGAGCGCTATGCCTGGTACGCTGCCAATAGTGGTGGGAGCGTGCAACCAGTAGGCCGCAAGGCACCGAACCCCTGGGGGCTGCACGACATGCACGGCAACGTCTGGGAGTGGTGCGGGGATTGGCATGGTCCATATGGGTCACATGTACAGACCAACCCCACCGGGCCGCTGGCAGGCCGGTGGCGGGTGCTTCGTGGCGGCTCGTTCTTCTATCCGCCCGAGTTCCTGCGCTCCGCGTGCCGGGACGACGGCCTTCCCGTGGACCAGGACGACGCCCTCGGGTTCCGGTGTGTCCGTGTCCCGCCCCAGCTTTGAGCCCTTGACCCCTTGATTCTGAGGGGTTTCCTCTGTACCCCGCGTAGCGGGGTCGAGTGGACAAATGGACAAACAAATGGACACATATTGTGCGTTTGGGCAGTGCTGTGCCAGACAAATAGACAGATGGACAGACAATGGTCCATGGACATCAACAATCACCCACGCGCCGTGTCCTACGTTTGTCGTTCCGCCTTCAGGCGGGCCTGCTTATACGAGGTACGGCACTGCAACGTATCCCATGCAATGGTGCGGTTTAGCGCCCACCCCAGCATCCGGGTGAGGTGGTACGCGCCGACGGCTCCCGGTGCTCGGGCTGTTGGTCAGGGTATGGACAAATGTACACACAGCCAGCCAAATACGCACACAGCCAGCCAAATGTACATAAACGTACACAAAAATTTCGCAACCGCTACGCGGGGTAAAACCCTAAGGATCAATAAATCAATGGCTCAAGGCTGGGGCGGGACACGGACACACCGGAACCCGAGGCGGCCGCTCTGGCCCACGGGACGGACGTCGCCCCGGTCCGCGGAGCGCAGGCGCACGGGCGGACTGACGAACGCGCCGCCACGAATCACCCGCCATGAACATTTGTCTGTTTCCCAGGCGCTGCCATCCGTAGGCGCCTGCTCATAGCTGCTCCGCCAGCAATCCTGCACCCATTCCCAGACATTGCCGTGCATGTCATACAGCCCCCAGGGGTTCGGCTGCTTGCCGCCGACAGGATGCACCTGGTCTTGAGCGTTAGCCGCATACCAGGCGTACTCCCCCAGTTGGCGCTCGTCATCCCCGAACGACCAGCGCGTGCGTGTCCTAGCTCTGGCAGCATATTCCCATTCCGCCTCTGTGGGTAAGCGCCAGCCATAGCGCGCACAGAAGGCGCCAGCCTCCTCCCAGCTGACGTGCGCTACAGGAAGGTCATCCTGCTTCTGGTGTGCTGGCCGAAACACGCGCCACTGCGCGTTGCTGGTCTCCGTCCTGGCCATCTCAAACGCCGGGACTGTCACCTGATGTTGCGGTCCTTCCGACGAAAGTCGCCCGACTTCATCGTCCGGCGACCCCATCATGAACGTCCCCGCCGGAATCGGCACGAACACCACATCCGGCCAGGCCCCCAGCCCATGCAGGCGTACCTGCCGCACCGCGCCCTGCACGAGCAGCGCCGCACTCGCTGGCCACACCTCGGCCAGCGGCTTTTCCCCCGCAAAGCGCAAGTGCTGCGTTAAGACCGCCCAGTCACCCACCTGCACCTGCGCCACCCAAGCGCCCTGTGTTGCTGGCGGCAGCACGGCGGGCTCTGCCCCAGCGGTACGCACCAGGATGAGCTGCTGCTGCGGCGCCAGGCGCTCCAGGGGACCGAGGAGGTGCGCCCGTGCCGAGACCCAGTCCGGCGCGATCAACACCGCATCGGCACTGCCGCTGTCCAGCAAGGCTATAGCCAGAGCCTCCACTGCCGCCAGCCCTGGCCTGGCCTGCAGGAACACCAGGCTGCGTCTGATCGTTGGCCCCAGGCGCTCCGGCTTGTCTCGCGTCCCGCATAACCACAGCTCAGCGTCGCCAGGCAGTGCCTGCACACACGGCTGCTGCTCACGTGCCGCCGTGGTCACGTACACGGTCGCCGCTGGTGTCACGGTGGCCACTGCTACTGCCCTCGGCGTGGTCACCATCACCTGCCACTGGCCATCCGCCCCAGGCTGCGGCGCCATCCAGTACCCGACATACGGCTGGAGCGCCGCCGGCAGCGTGGCTTCATACTGCACCGTGGGTGGTCCTGTGCGTGGGGTGATCGGCCGCAGCCACAGGGCCAGCGCGGCCCCGATGGCCAATCCGGCGCAGGCCCCGACGCCGAGCCATAGGCGCCCCGGTCGTTGCAGATGTGTCACCGGTACGTCCCCGCCCAGGCCCATCTCCTGCAACATGGCCTGCTCCGTAGCACTGCGGGCATCCCAGGCCCAGGGCAAACGGATGAGCCCTGCGCCTATCCCCACGCCCTCCGGGAGAGGGTTAGGGTGAGGGCGAGACGGCACATACTGACGCAAGTGCTGCCGCATGACGTCGCGCAGCCGTCCCTGCCACAAGGTATACAGCGCCGGTATCGCCTCCTCTGGCGCATACCACAGTCGCAGGAGCTGCCCTTCCATGCGCAGATGTTGCTCCGCCGGGGTGCCATGCCACGCCGTCACGGCCTCGTTGGCTTCACGCCGGTGTCGCTCCTGCTGTAGGTGACTGTCCCAGAAGGCCAGGGCCGTGTGCAACACACTCTGGCCGGACGTCGCCTCCACATCATGCAGCCAGTTGAGCCGCGCCGCCCGTTGCTGCGGCGACCACTGCAAGCGTCCCGCTGGCCCCGGCGCTTCGGTGTGCAAGGCGCGCAGAGCCCAGGGCGACACCGCCAGACGGCAGTGGCGCTGCAAGTGCCGCAGCAGGGTCAGGGCCGTGGCGCTATCGACCGACGACGGCGCCAGAGCACAGGCCGCCGCCCACAGCGTGGCATCGCCCTGTAGATCAGGGGTCGGACGTGGCGTAGTCTCTCCCCCTAAAAAACTCGCCAGCGCCGCCGGTGCAATACACGGCAGCGCCTGCCGTGCCAGCACAGCCGCCAGCCCAGAGGCCCCAGCACTCCAATCGACAAACGCCAGTTGCGGCCAGTGTGATAGGTCGCGGCACAGCGCCTCTATACGCACCCGCCAGTTGTCGGCACTATACAACCGGGACAGCACCCGACCATCCGTGAGTACGGCCACCAACACGGCGGCGCGGCGCTCATCCAGGTCGCGTGGGGTCAGCACCTCACCTGTCGCGGTGCGTAACCGCTCCGGCAGACCGCGAAACACGGCGCGTTCCACCACCAGCCCATGCGCCAGCAGCGTGGCCTCGACTTCGTCTGCCAGTCGGGTCATCGCGCTGTCCTCGGCGGTGTCATCCACCCAGAGCCAGACCTCGCGTTGGTACGTGGCAGGCTGATAGCGCAAGGTCGGCAGGCCCCCGGCCCGCGCTGTAGCGTGCACGGTAGCCGCCAGGTCCAGGCGCGGCGTGGGCGCATCGGCGATAAAACGACTAATGCCCCAGACCAGGGTTTCCTGCTGCCGGGTGTCGAGGAATTGCGGCTCTTGCAGGGTGGGTGGTGTGAGGAACACCCGAGGCGGTCCCTGCCGGGTGGGCGGCGGGGCGGGGGCGGGCACAAAGCGGCGGCGGCGCAGGTGGCTCCATACGCCCATGGCGGTGAGCAGGCCGCACCCACTCAGGCCCAAGAGCCAGAGGCGCGACAGGGGCTGAGCCGCTACGATGCGGAGTTGCGGCACGTGGTTGGTGAAAGAGCGTTGGCGTGGGTGCGTTCCGGTGTCTGCCAGTGCTGCGTCCCGAGTGGGTGGGGGTTCCGCGCTGGGGGGTGGCGCTGGTGGCGTTGGCGGCTTGTGGTCAGGGGGATTTGCCCAATAGACGCCGATGACCAGGAGCACCAGCGCCACGCCCGCTAGGGCGCGCACCACGCGTTGCGCCTGCCAGCGTCCAGGCGTGCTCTGGTCACGTTTGGGCGTAGACACTCGCGCAGGCGGCGGCTCGCTCAGGCGCTGCATGTCCTGGTCAGCCCGTTGCAGCCAGGCGTCGCACACGCGCTCGAAGGTGGGCTGCTCGTCCTGACTTTTGACGATGATGGCGCGTAACAGGGTCTTCAAGCGCCGCCGGGCTGCTGCGTCATCGCCAGGCAGGCGCTCTGGCTGCCGGGCAAACACCTGCTGCAGGCGTAGCATCTCGGTCACGCCAACATGCAGTCCGGCTTGGCGCAGGGCCTGTAGCAGCGTGTCCAAGGTGGTTGGCATGGATGTACGCTCCGTTGGTCGTAGGGGCGACCGGACGGTGGCCCCTAGCAGGAGAGGTTCTGCACCGGTTCGTAACCCAGACCAGTGCCTCAACCGCGCTGTTGTGCTAGTTACTGCCCCCTGGGATCGCCGGGCTCCAGCCCGGCTCCGGCAGCCACGCTGGCGCGTGGCGCTCCCAGATACCCCGCAACTGAGCGCGGTTGAGGCACTAGGAGACCCCGCCTGCAGGCGGAACGACACACAGACCCTACCCCAGCAGTGCCAGATCATCGCGGTCCTTAATCAGCGCCGCCAGGGCGGGCAACTCCACCAGGCGGCACTCGCGCAACTCCGCCTCGCCTATCCCCCCACGCGCCGATAGCACGGTGAGCCAGACCAGCAATTCGGCGGTAGCCGGCTTCTTACGGATCTCCCGACCACGCAGCTCCAGGAATCGGGCCAGAGCCGCCTCGCGCACAGGTTCTGCGAGCTGCGGGAAATCCCCCAGACGCGCCTCGACGGCACGGCGCACCAGGGCCTCGGTGAAGGCAATGTGATGAAAGATGCAGCGCCGTAAAAACGGCTCTGGCAAGCGCCGTTCGCTATTGCTGGTGATCACCACGATGGGTGGTGCCTGCTCACCCCGGCTTATCGTGCGCTTGATCTCGGGCACGGCAAACTCGTGCTGATCCAGGATGTTGAGCAAATCGTTGGGGAAATCCCGTGGCGCCTTGTCTATCTCGTCAATCAGCACCACCGACGGACCGGGCGTCTCATAGGCCTGCCAGAGTGGCCCGGGCTCGACAAACGTAGACTTAGCCACGGCCTGTTCGCGCTGCGCCGGATCATGGGCAGCATGCAAATAGGCCACGGCATCAAAGCGATACAGCAGATCCTCGGCCGTGGTGGTACTGCGCACAAACAGCGCAAACAGCGCCTCTTCCAGGCCAAAATACCACGCCAGGTAATGCGCTACCTGGGTCTTGCCGGTGCCTGGTTCGCCGGTGAGTAGCAGCGGCGCGCCTACTGCCAGGGCCACGTTCACGGCATCCACCAGGTCGGCGTCCGGCTGATACAGGCGCGCGGCCTGACGGTGATTCCCCAGGGCCTCGGGGAGCGCACGCGCCGCTAAGGCGGTTCGGCGCTCTGGGGCGCGTTGGTCTGGGATCAGGAGTTCAAAGGGTGATGGCATAGTCGTCGTGGTTCGTGGTTGGTGATTATTCAAAAAGGGGGTCGTCCTCGGGTTGTAGCGTCTCAGCGCCTTGCTCACGCCGCAGGCTGGTCAGTAGATCGTACCAGGATCGGTGCGCCTCGGCCTCCTGCATGAGGGCGGTGATGTCAGCAAAGCGACCGCCGGTTTTGGTCATGAGGCGCTGGGTGATTTCATCCTGGATACTGGCGTCACAATGAGAATGGCCATCGACAAAGAAGTCGAACAGATGATCCTCCGACACATTGCCGAGCGGTGGCAGATCCGTCAGGCGAAAGGCCGGACGCCGGCCCCAGGGTTCCCGGCGCTGAGCGCTGAGCAGTTTCTCCAGATCCTGATGCCACCGGCTGTCGATCTCAAGCGCCACAGAGGACACCAGGCGCAGATCCGCGGGACAGGCGCTTCCCAGGATGTCACTACTAAAACGCAGCCAGGCGCTTATCTCACTGGCTTTCAGCGGCGCCTGGGTGGCCTGGCGGCCAAACACCCCCCAGTTGAGCCAGAGGACACGCCGTTTGCCCGTGCCCATGTCCGCAGGGGCATGCCGCCGCAGCACGTGTGGCAGTGGTTCCGTGATCTCGGCCTGTAACTGCTGCCGCAGGTCGGCCTCCAGGTCGGTGCTTAACTGGTCGCGCAGCGGGGGAAATTCGAAATCGCGCCAGGTGATCTCGGCAAAATCCACGCTCTCGACCTCCAGCGAGTATTGCAGTTGCTCGCGCAAAGCGTGCAGCAGATTGCCCGGCGCGGCATAGGCCACCAGCGCCAGCACCCGGCGCACATCGCTGCTGCACAACTCGCGCAGATGCCTGGTGACCAGGGCCTTTTGCGCATCTCGATTCAGCCGCAAGTGCGGCAACCCATCCTGGAAGGCGGTGTGGGCTAAGCCCTGCGTGTCCCAGGTGCGGTACTGCCCGTGCGCCAGCAGCGTCGCGGCCTCGACAGAGGGCGACCGCGTGCTCACGTCGTGCAAGGCCTGCACTGGATCAACGCGTTCCTGGAGCCAGTGCCGCAGCCAGGCCACTGCCAGCGACGTGGCCTCCGGCTGCCAGCCGGATAGGCCACGCCAGAGCAGTAGTGGCGCCATCGTGCCCAGCGCGGGCAGCACCGCCTCTGCACCACCCAGGCCAGCGACATTGAGGTACAGCAGCGCCGGGGGTGTAGGACGCAGTAGGGCGGCCAGTTGGCGCAGGCTGATACTGCCACCCTCAGCGAACGGCAGGTGCACCTCCCCGTTGCGCTGCGTGCTCTGTCCATAGACGTAGAGCAGATGCGGCTGCATACCGCGCACGGCATTTTCCAGGGCCTGTCGCGTCTGCACAGCGCGCACATAACCTGGTGCCTGGCCGGTGGGCCAGACCTGTTGCAGCACATCCCGCATGGCCTGGAGGTGCAGCGGATCATGCTGGCTGTCCGGATCGCTGTGCAGGGCCACTAGGAGCACATTGCACGGCGCCGTGGTGGTAGCGATCGCCGTGGGGGACAGGGCTGTCGTGGTGACAAACGTCCACGATTTCTCGACAAGGCGGTACTGCTGCCAGGCAGTCAGGCGCCAGGGCAGGCCCAGCAGGCGGGTGTCATGGGTGCATAGACGCACCTGCACGCCGGCGCGAATCGGGTTGGGCCGGGGCGCCGGAGCCGGGGCATGGAACAGGCTGCGAAAGATGGGCTCCCAGGTGGTCTCGGTGCCAAACAGCACGTCAAACAGCCCATGGCCAGCCCCGTCTGGCGCTGACACCTGCTGGTCTGTGCTGTACAGCCAGGAATCCAGAGGAGCGAGGGCCGTTTGCACCTGGGACCAGGGGCAAACCGCGGTGTGGCACACCCCAGAAGGCAGGTGATAGGCCGTATGTAAGCGGTCGCCCTGGCGTTCGAGAGCGATGGTCAGGGTATAGGCATGGGCCGGTTCTGAGGCGGGAGTCAGCCGCGCGTGTACTGTGCTGGACCACGGCAGGACGGGTGTGGCGGCTACGCCCTGCACCCGCTCGCGTAGTTGCTGGCTAAGCCTGACATACAGACGGTCACGCTCCGACCAGGTGCAATCCGCTAATGGCTTCTCCGGGGTGCCCACACCTTGCGGGCGGGTGAGTCTGTCGCGGTGTTGCCGGCCGCTGGCATCCACAAACATGAAGGTCTGGTCTGCCACTGTGGATGGGCTGACAAACACCGGGATCAGCAGCAGACCACCCTCGTGCTCCCGGGCCAGCAGACGCGGGATTTCTTCCTGGGCGATAAAATCCGAGGCGAGAAAAGCCTGCGAGATCAACAGGACGGCGACCTGGGCCTGCGCCATGGCTGCCAGAATCTCCGCGTGCCAGTCGCGGCCTGGTGCGATCTGCGTATCGACCCAGCAGGCCAGCAGCCCGTCGCGTTCCAAAGGTTTGAGAAATGTTCTGAGGTGCTCTACGGCGTCGCGGTCATGATGACTGTAGCTCACAAACACGGTGGCAGCGGCCATGGTCCTCCCCTCTCCTGCGTGTCCGTCATCCTGCGCCACGCGCCGAAGCCTGGCGAGGGGAACCTCAGAGCATGGTGCCGGATAAGACCGTGCTCGCCACGCTAAAATAGATCACCAACCCCGTCACATCCACCAGCGTAGCGACAAACGGCGCCGAGGCACTGGCGGGATCAAAGCCGATGCGGCGCAGCAGCAGGGGGAGCATCGAGCCACTAATGGTCCCCCACAACACCACACCGACCAAACTCAGCGCCACCGTCAGGGCGATCAAGCCATAATAAGGGCCATAGAGGCTGGCCCGCGTGGGCCACAGCAGGATGCGCAGCAGACCGATCATGCCCAGGATCGTCCCCAGCGCCAGGCCAGCGGCGACTTCGCGGCGTAGGATGCGCCACCAATCGCGTAGCCGCACTTCACCCAGCGCCATGGCCCGGATCACCAGGGTCGAGGCTTGCGAGCCCGAGTTGCCCCCGCTACTGATGATCAGTGGAATAAACAGGGCCAGGACCACGGCGCGGGCGATTTCGTGCTCGTAGTACCCCATGGCTGTGGCGGTGAGCGTCTCACTGACAAACAACGCCGCCAACCAGCCACCACGCTTGCGAATCATACGGCCCAGGCCAATGTCGAGATACGGCTCATCGAGGGCTTCCATACCACCGATCTTCTGGATGTCCTCGGTGGCTTCTTCCTGCACCACATCGACAATGTCATCGACCGTCACCACCCCCTTCATGCGCCCGGCCAGGTCCACGACGGGAATCGCCAGTAGAGAGTGCTTGGCAAACAGCAGGCCGACTTCCTCTTGATCCATCTGTTCGGAGGTCAGCACCACGTCGGTCTCCATGAGATGCGAGACCTTGGCATTCCCCAGCGCTTCAAAGAGTTGGCGAAATGACACCACCCCGACGAGCCGCTGTTGGGTGTCGAGCACGTAGACGTAGTAAATCGTCTCCACACGTTCCCGGGCTTGCTTGTGGACATAGCTGATGGCTTCATCGGCGGTCATCTCGGGACGCACCCGCGCAAAGCGGGGACTCATGAGGCCGCCCGCTTCGTCCTCGGCGTAGGCCAGGAGGGCGGCGACCTCTTTCCGGGTCGAATCATCGAGCAACGCCAGCAAACCCTCGCGTTCCTCCTCCGGGGCGGCCTGCACCACGTCCGCGGCATCGTCCGGGGGCAGCAGCCGCATCCAGCCGCGCCGTTCCAGCGCTGGGAAGGCTAGCAGCAGCGTGACTTGCTCAGGAGCGCTGACGTCACAAAAGCATTCTTCCGCCTCCGCCCGGGACAGCGCCCGAAAGGCCTCGTAGCGCTCCTCAGGCGCCAGCGACGACCAGCGGGTCTGGAGATCGGCGCTCCACGCGGTCCCACCTAGGTCACGGACAGTCTCATCCATCAACCGTGTCCCTTCCCTCTACCAGATGTCGCGTGCCGTGCTCCATCCAGAGGCGCAGCCTTGGGTGGGGGTGAAGCACGGGTGGCTCTTGCCCAAGAGCCACAGATGTGGTGGTTGACTTCCCTCTGTACGGTGAGACGCTGCCACGCATCCGTCAACGGACGCCGTTGACGGAGACTGCCGATGAGGCAGTGAGACAAAGAGC
>SXND01000182.1 GCA_005777235.1 Pseudomonadota bacterium | reverse complement strand
TCCACCCAAGCTTGATGGCCCCGAAGGGTGGTGCGCTCGGCCCCCGTCGCCGCGTCCCACAGCTTCACCGTCCCATCGCCACTGCCTGAGGCCAGGGTGGTGCCATCCGGACTCCAGGCTACCGCCCCCACTGGGCCTCGATAGCCATGGAGGGTGGCGCGTTCGATCCCCGTCTCCGTCTCCCACAGCTTCACCGTCTGGTCGTCACTGCCTGAGGCCAGGGTGGTGCCATCCGGCCTCCAGGCTACCGCTCTCACTGGGCCTGAATGGCCATCGAGGGTGGCGTGCTCGGCCCCCGTCGCTGCGTCCCACAGCTTCACCGTCCCATCGAAACTGCCCGAGACTAGGGTGGTGCCATCCGGACTCCAGGCTACCGCTCTCACTGGACCTGAATGGCCCTTAAGAGTGGTGCGCTCGGCCCCCCTCACCGTCTCCCACAGCTTCACCGTCCCATCGAAACTGCCTGAGGCCAGGGTGATGCCATCCGGACTCCAGGCCACCGTCTCCACCGAGCCTCGATAGCCCCGAAGGGTAGCGCGCTCGGCCCCCGTCGCCGTCTCCCACAGCTTCACTGTCTGGTCGTCACTGCCTGAGGCCAGGGTGGTGCCATCCGGACTCCAAGCTACCGCCTCCACCCAAGCTTGATGGCCCCGAAGGGTGGTGCGCTCGGCCCCCGTCGCCGCGTCCCACAGCTTCACCGTCCCATCGCCACTGCCTGAGGCCAGGGTGGTGCCATCCGGACTCCAGGCCACCGCTCTCACTGGGCCTGAATGGCCATGGAGGGTGGTGCGCTCGGCCCCTGTCGCTGCGTCCCACAGCTTCACCGTCTGGTCGTTACTACCCGAGGCCAGGGTGGTGCCATCCGGACTCCAGGCCACCGCCCACACCGCGCCTTGATGGCCCAAGGCGAGATACAACGCAGGCCTTCCGGATGAGGCAGGTGGGGTTACGGTGGTAATGGGTGTGCGAGCAGTCTGGCGCTCCGGCGCGGCTGTCGCGCTCAGCCATGCGAAGCCGGCACAGAACAGTAGCGCTACCCCTATGAGGGCACCCCGAGGCACGAGCGGGCCGTGATGGGCGCATCTGGCACCTGCTGTGCCTTGTCCAGGCCGGGATGTGCGACGCCGAGCGTGGTGCATCAAAGCCTCCTCAGCTTGGGTCAGCGTTATGGCACCCCAGAGCAGACAATAAGAGGTCTAATATTCTGTAGGGTACACTATCCTTTATGGACCGTGCAAGCCTCGTGTACACCTACCGCTAGCCTTGGCCTCGCCGCTCCAGCGCGGCGGCCATACCGCGCTGCCGTGCGCCGCCCATAAACGAGAGCAAAGCGGCATGCCCCTCATCCTCCACCATGGCCTCAAAATCCAGGTCCGTGGCCCGGTAGAGGGACCGACGCATCAGCGCCAGTTCCGTCGGAAAGGCGGTGGCGATCTGCTGGGCCAGGGCCTGCACCGTGGTTGCCAGGTGGTCAGCGGGCACAACGCGATTCACCAAGCCGATCCGCCAGGCTTCCTCGGCGTCAATCAGCTCCGTGGTGTACAGCAGCTCAAAGGCACGCCCCAGGCCCACCAGGCGCGCCAGGTTGTGCAGCCCGCCCAAGGTGACGGTGGCCCCCACCCGGACTTCGGTGAAGCCAAAGCGCGTCCCTTCTGCCGCCACACGCAGGTCCGCCAGCATGGCCAATTCACAGCCCGCCCCAATGGCGTAGCCGTGCACCTGGGCGATCACCGGCTGCTCCAGACGGCGCAGGAGGCGGGCGACCTCTTGCTGGGGCTGGAGGACGGTGGCCTTGTAGGCATCTACGTCGCGATGCACCTGGCCTTCTTTCAGATCGGCACCAGCGCAGAAGGCGCGTCCTGCGCCGCGCAGCACGAGCACCCGGGCGTCCCGATCCGCCTGCGCGGTGTGCAGCGCGGCGAGCAGGTCCTGGATCCAGGCCTGATTCATCGCATTGAGGACCTGGGGGCGGTTGAGTGTGACATAGCCAATCGCCTCGTGTCGAGTATACTGTACCGTGTCTCCCATCATGCGTCTCCTCGCAGGCTTGCTGTTGTTCATCCATGCTGGGCGCACGATAGCGCCAAGGGCCGCCACTACACAAGCCCGGTGGGTGCTTGACGCTCTGTCTGGGCTCTTGTACAGTGCCGGCACTGGTTTGGGAAGCCATGGTGGCCGATCCCCGATGCTCCCTTCTGTGAAAGGCGGCCGGCGTGTCGCACGCGTCCTTGCATGACTCCCCCCTGCTTCGCGCCTGCCGTCGCGAGCCCGTGCCCTACACCCCAGTGTGGCTGATGCGCCAGGCCGGGCGCTATATGCCGGAGTACCGCGCCATCCGCGCCAAGGTGCCGTTTTTAGAGCTGTGTAAGACCCCCGACCTGGCCGCTGAAGTCACCGTCACCGCGGTCGAGCGCCTCGGGGTGGATGCGGCGATTATCTTCGCAGATATCCTGCTCATCCTCGAACCCATGGGCATGCAGCTGGAGTTCAGTGCTGGCGATGGCCCCGTATTACACAATCCCATCCGGACCCTCGCCGATGTGCAGCGCCTATGCGACGTGGAACCCGCCGAGAGCCTGGGCTTTGTCTTGCAAGCCGTGACCACAGCCCGCGCGGCGTTGCCCGGCCATATCCCACTGATCGGCTTTGCCGGCGCGCCGTTTACTCTGGCCTCGTATATGATCGAAGGCGGGGGCTCACGCGATTACCTGCGTACCAAGACCTTCATGTACACCCAGCCGGACGCCTGGCACGCGCTAATGGCCTGCTTGAGCCGCAACCTGGCGCGCTATCTCAATGCCCAGATCGCCGCCGGCGCCCAGGTGGTGCAGGTGTTCGATAGCTGGGTGGGGCATCTGTCGCCTTTCGACTATCGTACCTTTGTGCTGCCGCATTCGCAAGCGGTGTTCGCCAGCCTGACCCCTGGGACACCGGCGATCCATTTTGGCACCAGTACGGGCGCACTCCTGGAACTCATGCAGGAGGCCGGCGGGGATGTCATTGGGGTGGATTTTCGCGTCGAGCTTGACCACGCCTGGCAGCGCCTGGGTGAGGTGAGTATCCAGGGCAACCTTGATCCGGCGGTCCTCTACGCCCCGCCTGGCTATGTGCAGCAGCAAGTGCAGCGGATTCTGCGCCAGGCCGCCGGCCGACCCGGCCACATCTTTAACCTGGGGCATGGCATCTTGCCCACCACGCCGGTTGACACGGTGCTGGCGCTAGTGGATGCCGTGCATACCTACCGGGCGTGAGCACATCATGAGCACAGCGCAGTTTGATGGCGTGTTATTTGTTGGCTTTGGCGGGCCCACCCCTGGCTGCTGTGAGCGCTTCTCGCCCTGTCCTGGCACCGAGGCGCAGTGCTTCGTCAAAGCCATTATCGGCGAACGGCGCGGGGCTGCGGCACGTCTGGCCGAAGTGGCGGCGCACTACGCGCATCTGGGCGGTTTTTCGCCTTTTAACGAGCTGACCATGCAGCAAGTACGCGCGGTCACGGCCCAGTTGCAGGCCGCTGGGTGGCAGGTGCCCGTCCGCGTTGGGATGCGCTACTGGCCACCGTATGTGCAGGATGTCTTGCATGACATGGCCGTCCAGGGGGCCCGCAACCTGTTGGCGGTGATCCTCTCGCCCTTCCAGTGCACGGCGAGCTGGGAAGCCTATCAACAGGTGGTGCAGGTAGGGTTAGACAGCCTCGGGGCCCAGGCGCCGCAGGTGACCTACCTTGCCCCCTGGCCGACGCATCCGGGCTTTCTCGCCGCGGTCGTCGACAGCATCCGCCAGGCCAGTGCCCCGCTCGGCCCCGAGCGCGCCGCCGCGGCGACGCTGATTTACACGGCCCACTCCATCCCCGCGGCGATGGCTGCTGAGGGGCCATATACGCAGCAATTTGCCGCCGTGGCCGCGGCCACGGCGCAGGCCCTGGGACGTCACGACTATCAGCTGGCGTATCAGAGCCAGGCCACCGGCACGCCGTTCCCCTGGCTCCAGCCCGATATTCTCGATGCCGTGCAGCAGGCGCAGGCCGCCGGCGCGCGTGACCTCATTGTCGCGCCTATTGGTTTTCTGTGCGATCACGTTGAAGTGCTGTACGACCTCGATATTCAGGCGCGGGACGCGGCGCAGGCCGCCGGTCTGACGTACCAACGCGCCGCGACGGTTGGCACCCAGCCGGCCTTCCTCACCATGCTGAGCACCCTGCTGGCGGCGCGTCTCCAGCACGGGTAGTGCCACACACTGGGCACGGAAGGAGACCCCCAACGTGGACACGGTGCACACGACCCCGCGAGTGGTGGTCATTGGCGGCGGCATTACCGGCTTGACCACTGCCTACCGCCTCCAGCGCCTAGCGCAAGCGCAGTCCCGGCCTCTTGAGGTATTGGTGCTGGAAGCGCAAGATCGGCTCGGGGGCGTCATCAGCACACAGCAGGAAGACGCCCTGCTCATGGAGCAGGGACCCGACTGTTTCCTGTCCGCCAAGCCCTGGGGCCTGCAGTTGTGTACCGAACTCGGCCTCACGGATCGGCTCATTGGGACCACCACCGCACACCGACAGAGCTTTATCGTCCGCGCTGGGCGTCTGCTCCCCGTACCGCAGGGTTTCTATCTCATGGCCCCAGGCTCGTGGCGGGGCTTACTCGCCACGCCGGTGTTTAGCTGGCGCGGCAAAGCCCGCATGGCCCTTGATCTGCTCATCCCACGCCGCACCGCTACCACGGACGAATCGCTGGCGCAGTTTGTCACCCGTCGTCTGGGCCGCGAGGCCCTCGAACGCATGGCGCAGCCCATGGTGGGGGGGATTTATACGGCAGACCCGCGCTACCTCAGCATGCAAGCGACCATGCCGCAATTTCTCGACATGGAGCGCCAGTACGGCAGCGTGATCCGCGCCATGTTTGCCAGACAACGCCAGGCGGCCACGGCAGCCGCGGGCACCAGTGGGCCGCGCTATGGCATGTTTGTGTCGTTCCGCCAGGGCATGCAGACCCTGGTACAAACGCTCACGGCCCACCTGCCCCCAGCGTCGGTACGGCTGCAGACCCCTGTCCGACGCCTGCAACGCCGCCCGGACGGCTCCGGCTGGCTCGTGCATGTGGACGGGCAGCCACCGCTGGAGGCCACCGCCGTGTGCCTCAGCCTCCCGGCACCCCAGGCCGGCCAGCTCCTGCACGACGCCCAGCCAGCCCTGAGCGCCGCCTTACAGGGCATTGCGTATGCCTCGTCGGCTATTGTCAATCTCGTCTACGCCAAGGACCAGGTGGCGCATCCCCTGAATGGTATGGGCTTTGTCGTGCCCGCCGTTGAGCGCCGCGCCCTGATGGCGTGCTCGTTTAGCAGCGTCAAATTCGCCGCGCGCGCCCCCGAGGACCAAGTGTTACTGCGGGCCTTTGTCGGCGGCGCCTTGCAGCCCGAGCAGTTGGCGCAGACGGATGCGGCGATCCAACACGCGGTCCTCCACGACTTGCAGGCGCTCCTGGGGCTGACAGGTCCCCCGCGACGAATGTCCCTCACCCGCCACCCAGAGGCCATGCCACAGTACCATGTCGGACATCACGAGCGTGTGGCGCACATCACCGCGCTGCTGCGGACCTGTCCGGGCCTGCACCTGGCCGGCAATGCCTACCACGGCGTCGGGATTCCCGACTGTATCCACAGCGCCGAGACGGCAGCGCAGGCGCTCTTGGACGTTCTGCCCGGCGACGCCGTCTGATGGCGGTGTGGCGTGAGGGGGTGAGCCATGCAGACGTCTCGGCCCTCGCGTCCTGCTACGCGATAGAGGATTGCGGCACGATACGCAGGAAGTGTGCTTGCGCCATCTCAGGGGCAATCTCTTCCGTGAGCCTATTGGCCAGCGTGACGGCATCCATCCCATGGCCAGAAGTCGGTGTGAGCACCATCCCCCGCGTATTTTGACGGCTGATACGAGCCTCCTGCGAGTTCTGCTCTAACCATTCGAGCAGCCGTTCCTGTTGGGCAGGGCGGTGTTCCTCGACGCGGACTTCCGGTAAAACGACGACCAGCGCCCCGGCAGCACGGAAGACAGAGCCCATAGCATCCGCCTGTTGCAGAAAGGCGATGGTGTCAGGGGAAAGGGCCGCGCGACGGACCATTTGGATGTCTGCCGAGAGCCATTGCGCCTCGTGTTGCAACTCCGCTTGGACCGTCTCTGGCACGTCCGTAGGCAGGTGCTGCGCATCGATCACCAGCCATTCTTTGGCGGGCGTCAAGGGGATACGCCGTCCACTGGCATAATAGTATGGCTTCGATCCAAAGTTCTGTTCCATAATGACTTAGATCCGGGCCCGGCGTAGGGCTGCAAAGAGATTCATACGTCCCCAACCAACGTACTTATCCCACTTGCCATTTGCGGTGAGACGATCAGCCGTGACGTGGATCACATCACGGACTTTCTGTTCACTGGCCTCGGACACCACGGACAGGATGAGTGCTGCCGCCGCTGGCACATGGGGGGTGGCAGAAGAAGTCCCGTTGAAGGTGTGATAATGCGCCACCTTGGACAGGCGACGACCTCATCGCAAGAGCCGGCACCTATACTTCAGCCTTGTATTCCTTGTCCATACTCGTAAGCCAGGAGCAAGAGCTCGCCAGATACTGGACAAAACGACGAAGACGATCCTGGAGCTCTTCAACAGGAGGCTGGGACACTCGACGTACACCCGAAGAATTCCCGCCACGACCACCCCTCACCCATGCCTTCCCCCCCTGCCCGCCCGGGCCACGCGGCCCGCCACGGCCCGTACCTTACGCGGGGCGGCCAGCCACACGGCGACCAGCGACACCAGGCTCAGCCCCAAGGCCAGCCAAAAGGCCAGGGCGTACCTGCCGGTGTAATCATACAGCAGCCCGGTGAGCCAGGGACCGAGTGCCGCCCCGGCGCCAGAGCCGAGGCCGAGGCAGCCGAAGATGGCGCCGTAGTGGCGGCCCTGGAAGAGTTCGGCTGGGATGGCGCCAAACACGGACGCCAGGGCATAGCCCAGGCCACCCTGCGCGGAGACCATGAGATAGAGCAACCACGGCTCCGGGTAGCGCTGCATGGCCAGCAACAGCCCGTAGCACGCCACATAACCCAGACAACTGATCGACCAGACCCACTCCCGCCCAATGCGGTCTGAGAGATGCCCAAGAGCGATCTGTCCCACCACCCCGGTCAGCCCGACGAAACCCAGGGCGTAGGCCGCCACCTCGGCTGAGAAGCCGATATCCAGCAGATACTTGGTTTGATGGACCTGGACCGCATACCAGGCAAACAGGGCACAGAAGAAGGCGACGAGCACCCACCAGAAGCGGGCCGTCTTGAGCGCCCGCGCCAGGGTCCAATCAATCGCCACCCAGGCTGGATCGACCACATTACTGGGTGGCGCGTGGGGTTGTGTCGGGTCGTGCGGGGCCCTGTCACCGTCCGGCAGCAGCCCCACATCCTCCGGGTGCCGCCGTTGCAGGCATAGATTGAGCGGTACGAGCGTGACCAACAACAGACCACCCAGCGTCCAGCAGGCCGTGCGCCAGCCCGTGTGGCTCACCAAGTGCTGTAACCAGGGGAAGAGGAGCATCGAGCCGGCGCCGACGCCAGCAAAGGCGATGCCGATGGCCAAGCCACGCAGCCGCACAAACCAATGCGGCAAAAACAGCGCATGGCTGGTGTAACTCAAGGCCATGCTGCCGCCAATCACTAGGATGCCCTGGGTGAGGTAGAGGTGCCAGATAGCCTGGATCTGCGTGGTCAAGGCCATACCCACGCTCATACACACCGCGCCGAGGGGTAAGACCCAACGCGGCCCCAGGCGGTCCATCAGCAGCCCGAGGACGGGCGAGCCGAGGGTGTAGATCGTAAAGCCAATCGAAAACGCCGCCGCCGTGGCCCCGCGCTCCCAGCCGAACTCGCTGAGCATGGCGGGAAACAGCAGCGAGAAGGCTGTGCGTGAGTTCACCCCCACGGCCATAGAGAGGAAGGCCACCGCGACCACCACCCAGCCGTAGAAAAACGGCAGACGTCCGGCCCAGGTCTGGACTGCTGGGGGCGGCCTCACCAGAAACGCTCGGGGCGGTACGGCGCTAGGCTCTCGACCCGCGCTCCATCGACGATCTCCGTGGCCGCCAACTGCCCGACCAGGGGCGCCAGGGTGACGCCGCTGTGCATCAGGGCCAGGTACAGATTCGGCACTGGCTCTGGAAAGCCCAGCACGGGGAAACCGTCGCGCGGCATGGGGCGATAGCCCACCGGCACCGGGATGGCGCGGGCTCCAGCCAGGGCTGGGAGGTAGTGCGTGGCGCGGGCCAGCAGGGCGTCAGCGTGCGCCTGGGAATCGTCGCGCGCCAGGCTTTCCTGCGACCCTTCGCCAATCTGCACCGAGCCATCGGCGAGCTGGCGTAGATGAATCTCCGGGCGCACGGTATCAATCGACGGCATGTAGAGCACCGACACGGCGTGCAGCAGGCGCGGCCGGACATCGGTGCGCACCACAACGCCCGGGCTCTCTTCCTGCGGCACCGCCAACCCGGCCAGCGCTGCTAAGGCCGTCGTGTCCGTGCCGGCAGCCAGGACCACGGCGTCGCAGGCGATGTCGCCCTGCGCCGTCTGCACCGCCTGTACACGCTGTCCTGTGCTGCCGTTGCGCTGCAACCGCAAGCCCTGCACCGCCGTATGGGTATGCAGCACAGCGCCCTGCGCCTGGGCGTGTCCGAGGCAGGCGGTGATGATTTTCTCAGGCTCGATATGGCCATCGCTTGGTCCCAAGGAGGCGGCGCGCACCGTCCCTGGCCTCAGGCCGGGCTCCAGGCGCTGCACCTCGGCAGCGCTGATCAGGCGCGCGGGATACCCCCAGGCTTGCAAGTGCTGGATGTGCTGGCGCAAGCGCTCGGCCTCGGCCTCGGTGTGCACCCAGTGCATCTCGCCGCCCCAGTGCACGCCATTGGTCACCTGCAGGTCGTGGGCAAAGCGATGCCACAGCTCCATGGAACGCCTATTGAGGTCGTGGTAGGCGTAGGGCTCCTTGCTAAAGGCGTTCAGCCAAGCAAACGAGTGGCTTGAGGCCCCGGCCCCGGGCTGCTGCCGTTCCAGAATGGTCACGGCCACCTGGCGCTGCGCCAGATGATAGGCGATCGACGCCCCGACAATCCCTGCCCCCACGACGACGACGTGTAATGCCTTGCCCTGCTCCATACGCGCCTGCTCCTTCCGGTTCAGCGGTGGTGATGTATCCAGCCACACGGTTTATTGACAGGGTTTGTCCTGCGTGCAGGCTTTGATCAGCCAGGTGTGGCCAATATCGCCGCCGTCCCAGCCGGAGAAGGCCCAGTCCGCCACGACTTTGGGGTCAGCGATGACCTCAATGTACACGTCGAAGAGCGGCATGACCTCGAAATTCTCGAACTTGTAGTTGCCGATCTTGCGCAGTTGCGCGTCCATGGCCACCGGGTCGGTCATCTGCCGGAGCTCTTCCCACATCTTGTAAATTTCATCGGTCTCAAATTGATGCAGGAAGGCTTTGCGATCACCAAAAAGCGCCGGGAGGCCCCATCGTTCACGGCGGGGAGGGAGAGGCGTTGGGCGCGTCGGGCTCGATGCCCAAGCGACCAATCCGATCCAGGTGGTTCCCGAGCCCTCAATGGGGCGAGGGGAACACGGCAGGGGAGGCCCCGTCCTTTAGGACGGGGAGGACGTCCACTCATT
>SXND01000181.1 GCA_005777235.1 Pseudomonadota bacterium | reverse complement strand
GAGACGCCCGCATCCGAAGCGGGCGTCTCGTCCGCGCTCCCAGGCGAGTCAGCTCAGCCAAAACCATAACCTGTCTCTGTTGCAAGGAGCACCGCATGACGACACGACCCGCTGGACTCCTGGCAGCGCTCACCCTCGTGAGCCTGCTCACCGCCCCCGTGTGCGCCATCGAAATGAATCAGCGCCAGGGCTTAGGCCCCACGGAGCAGACAAAAGTCGGCAAGGCTCTCGTGCAGAGCTACCGCACCCCGAGCCTACCGAGCCTGTCGCGGGGAGCATCCGAGGGCTGTGGCAACACAAAAATTGGTACCATCACCGGCACCAGCCGTTCCAGCCGTGTTGAAAACATCGTCGCGGTGCGTGGCGATATGATCACGGTGAATCGTAACACCAGGTGCCGCTAGAGGAGAGAGCGCCATGCCGAGATATCAGCCGTGGTGGATAGCCGGTATCGTCCTGCCGCTCCTGTGCCTGGGGTGCAGCAGCCTACGTACCTTCCAGCCTACGGAGTCGGTGCGCCCGCAGATGCCCCCGGTACGCAACATCACCAGCTTCACCCCGGCTCTACGCTGCATGGACGATCTCCTCGCCGCCTATGGCTTCGGCGACCAGGGCATTGGCGGCGCCTTCCTCACCGGCGAGGGCGTGCTCGATAAAACCGGCAAGAACATCGGTGGCGATAACCTCGACGTGCTCATTGCCACCGTATCGCAGATGGCGACGCACAGCGGCGCCTATAAGTTCGTGCGCTACAACCCGCGTAAGTTGTCCCTGGATGAGATGGAACGCCTGCGTCTGTTCCACGGCGGGGATTTTGGCAAGATCACCTGGCCACGTTACGACCTCAGCGGCGCCATCACCCAGCTCGACGAGAACGTCGACGCGCGCTCACTCAGCGTCTCCGTGGTGCTGTTCGGTGGCGATGTCGGGGCCTCGAAAGATGTGCGGGCCACCGTGGTGTCGGTGGATCTCAACCTCAGCGATGCCATTACCGGCCAGGTGCTCAACGGCATGAGCGCCAGCAATACCATGGCCATCAAGCGCCAGGGGAAAGCCCTGGACGGTGGCGGTGCTATTCAGAAAGTCGGACTGTTTTTCACCGTGTCACTGGATCACAATGAGGGCATCTACGCCGCCCTGCGCGCCTTGATCGAATTGAGTACGATTGAGATCCTGGGCAAGCTCGCCAAAGTGCCGTACTGGCAGTGTTTGCAGATTGAGTCCACCAACCCCGAGGTCTTTGCCATCACCCGCGACTGGTTTGCCGGCATGTCCGCCACGCAGCGCCTCAGCCTGACGCAGCGCGTGCTCGTGCAGCAGGGCTATTACCAGGGCAGCATCACGGGCCTCATGGATAGCGCCACGCACGAGGCGGTGGCGCGCTACCAGGCGGCGGCCAATTTGATTCCATCCGGGCGCATTGATTTGGACTTGTATCGGCGCTTGATCAGTACCGAGGCCGCCCCACGCCCGCTCGTAACACAGCCCGTGCCGGAGCCCGTGGCGCAGCGTGCGGCGCCGCTGCAACTGACGCTGACCACGCCACGCGGGAATGCGCCAGTGTATACCGCTCGGGAGGTGTTCACGCTGACAGCGCAGGTATCGCAGGAGGCCACGCTGCTGTGCTACTACCGTGATGCCCAACAACGCATCAGCCGCCTGTATCCCAATCGCTTCCAAGCCCAGGCGCGAGTGCCGGCCACCCAGGACATTGCCATCCCCGGCTCGGCGCCGTTTGCGCTGCGCTTGGAGAGTCCGGAGACTACCGAGGAGGTGTTGTGTGTCGCCACCCCGGACGACATGAGCCCACGTCTCCCGGCCCCGTTGCGACCCGACCTGACACCATTGCCGCTGGCGCGTCTTGAAGACATAGTAGAGTTGCTGCGCCCCCTGACATCGGAGAGCCTGGTGCAAGCGCGGGTGCAGGTGCAGGTGGGGCCAGCCGGGCCGTAGATGTCTGTTTCATCAATACCCCACCAGTGCTCTATCGGCATCTGCTGAAAGCAGCACCAGGGCAGCCGTAGATGTCTGTTTCATCAATACCCCACCAGTGCTTCAGGGTGTTTCCTGGGAACGCCACGCTCCAGCGTGGCTGCCGGAGCCGGGCTGGAGCCCGGCGGTCCCAGGGGGGCACTGGCGTAGGACTGACGCAATGGACATGTAGGGGCGACCGGGGTCGGTGGGACCAGCCGGGCCGTAGGGGCGACCGGCCGGTCGCCCACACAACGGGGAGAGCGTTGTACCGTAGCTCGGGCTTCGGCCCGACCAGCCAGACAAGGAGATCCCATGGATGAAGAGACCTGTTTCCAACATCTACGCCAGGGAGGCCTGCAGGCCGAGGCGGCTGTGACGGTGCTGTACCAGCGCTATCGGCGCCCGTTTGCGACCTATCTCATGCGCTCCTTCCGTTTTCCACAGTCCCTGGCGGAGGACGTAACGCAAGACGCCTTTGTCAACCTGGTGCGGCACCTGCACAACCACGGCGTTGTACCGTCAGGGGCTGAGGGCGGACGCCCCTGGCTCTGGACCATTCTGCGTAATGCTGCTCGTGACAAACTGCGCCAGGCGGACTACCGTCATCTGGCGCTCGAAACCACCCCTGACAAGGCAGACCCGATGCTCCCCATTGACCAGGCCTCCCGTGTCCAGCGCGCCTGGCGCGCTTTTGCCGCTGACCATCCTGAACGGGCTGAAGCCCTGGGACGCGCCGTTGTCGAAGGCTGGAGCATGGCTGAACTGGCTGAGTCGCTGCACAAGAGTGCTGGCGCGACGCGTGAATATGTTTCCCAATGCCGCAAGGAATGGCGCACATATGGGGACCGCCTGTGCCGCAGCGAAGCTTTCCACCCTGAACCAACCACCAACCGCTAACGACTGGGAGACACCCATGGCTGAGATACGCACCCTGCACCCTGATCCTGACGACGCGCACTGGTTCGCCGCCCTCACCGGCCACGACGTGCCCGAGGCGCAGCCGGAAACGCTCCAGGACGCCCAACGCCTGCGCCAGGCCATCCTGGCTGAGGCCGCGACACCATCCGCCGCTGAGGCGGACCAGGTCGGCCTCGATGCCCTGCTCGGACGACTGCGCACTGAAGGGCTGTTGACACCACAACGCCCCTGGTGGCGTCGGCCCCAGGCCTGGTCCACGCTGGCCGCTGCAGCGCTCGTGCTGTGTGCCCTGCCCTCGCTGTGGTCGGCTTTCGGACCTGAACCGCCTTCAGTGATTAAACATGTGCAGCTACCGCAGCTGCTCTATGCCCCCAAGCCGCTGGAGCATGCCCAGGCCCTGCACGCTGCCCTGCGCCGCGTCGGCGTGACGGCGCGGGCTGAAGCCCAAGGCCCTGGCCAATTCCTCAGCGCTACGCTGCCGCAGCCACTGTCAGAGGCCGTGCGCGCCGTGTTGACGCAGTATAATCTGGCTGCACCGGCGGACGGCCAGCTCCTCGTGACCATTCAAACCATCGAGGAGAAGTAACCATGCCGCGTTCTGTCTCCTCGCATCATCCTGGAGGCGTGGGCCTCGTGCCCGCTCCGCGCTCTGTCTCCTCGCATCACGCTGGGAGCGCGGGCCTCGTGCCCGCTCTCCTGGCAGGCGGGACGCTCGCGCTCCCAGGCACACCTGGAGGGTTGTGGCCGACACACCGCGTGCGTCGGGGCGACCGGCCGGTCGCCCGCATCGGCCTGACGCCATGGACAGCGCGGCGTCCGGCAGCCCTCGCCCTGCTTCTGCTGCTCAGCGCTTGCCTGACGCCAGCCCGAGCCGAGGACCGCGCCCTGATTATCGGCATTGGCCTGGGGTATGGCGGCAGTGTGCGACAGATCGCAGGCCCGGCCCGCGATGTGGCGCTCGCCACCACCCTGGCCGAGCGCCTGGGCTTTCACCGCGCCCAGATACGCATCCTGGCCGAGAAAGAGGCCACCAAAGCCGCCATCCTGACCGGGCTGCGCTGGCTGGTGGAGGGCGTGCAAGCGGGCGAGAAAGCGTTTATCCACTACAGCGGCCACGGCACGCGGCGCCCGACGCCAACCCAGGAGTGTACCGCGGCCCTGGTGCCGGTGGATTTTACCGGCACGGAGGAGCACCTGCTGCTCAAGGCCACCGAGTTTAACACCTACCTCCAACCGCTGCGTGCCCGCGCCACGGTGATCTTGCTGCTCGACGCGTGCTTTAGCGGCGGAGTCACACGTTCGCTGACCACGCCCGCGCCGGAGGTGGTGAAATATCACGCCGGCACAGGCCAGTTGGGCTGTGACAAGGCGGTGAACGCTTTCGTAGTACCCCAGACGGGGACGCGCACAGCCCTCGCTGCGGATGGCCTCATCGCCCTGACGGCCACGGCGGACAATGAACTGGCCTTCGGCGACCTGACCAGCAGCGGCAAGGGCAGCCTGTTCACCCAGGCCCTGGCGGACATCCTGGCGGCGCATAGTCAGCCTCCACAGCACCTGACGTTCCAGGCCCTCCGGGCCCAAGCCGCCGCGCGCATCAGCGACGTCAGCCGGCGCTATAAATACCTGCCGCACACGCCGCAACTGCTCGGCAATGCGACGCTGTTCACCCGCGCTGTCACCTTGGAACGGGCCACCCCGCTGGCGCAGCGCAGTGGCAGTCTCGACGAGGCGCAGAACCTGGCGGCACTGCTGCGTCATCTCGTGCTGGCTAGCAAGTTTCAGGTGGCCCTGCAAACGCCCGAGGCGCGGGTGCCGCTGGGACAAGACATCCGCCTGACCTTGGAGAGCAGTAAGCCGGGCTATGTGCATCTGCTGGCCATTGAACCCACGGGTGATGTGACGCTGCTGTTTCCCAATACCTACCAACCGGAGCATCAAGTGGTGGCGCAGCGTGTCCTGCGCGTGCCGGAGGATGTCGGGAAATTTCGCTTCGAGGCCCTGGAGCCGCTGGGGCAGAGTCGCGTGGTAGCGCTGGTGACGCCGACGCCGCTCAACCTGGCGGCCCAGGGCACCGGCAAAGCCCTGGATGGTTTGCGTCAGCTGAGCAGCGCCGACTTTGCTGCGTTCAAGGGCCAGGTAACGCGGGCGATTGGGGTCAAACCACCGCGTGTGGCCGAAGCGGCGCAGAGCCGTGGCGACTTTGGTGCGGCGGAGGTGGTGCTGGAGGTGGTCGCGAGGCCGTAAAGACCCCTGCAAGGCGCTTGACCCTGCCAGGCGGGTGGAGCATGCTCGCGGACACAGGGCGTGTCCTGCGAGCGCTCGGCGTGAGCCGCGCTGGGAAGCGGTCGCCGCGCGTCGGCTTCCTCGCCGAGCGTATGATGCCCAGACACTTCTGGAGGCCCTATGCCTACATCCCCACGTCACTGCCCCCTGTCCCACCCTCTCCCGGTCCTGGGAGCGCGGGCGTCTCGCCCGCTGCGGCGGTCCATGCGCCTGGCCCTCGCCCTGCTTCTGCTCTGCCTGGCCCTCAGCCCGGCGACCCAGGCGCAGCAAGACCCCACGCGGCGCATTGGCCTCAGCGCCTCGCGGGTGGCCCTGGTGATCGGCAACAGCACGTACACCCCCGGCGCCCTGCGTAACCCGGTCAACGATGCCACTGATATGGCCGCCGCCCTCAAGCAGGTGGGCTTTACCGTCACCCTGCTACGTGATGCCGATAAGGCACAGATCGACAGCGCCGTCGACACCCTGACCCAGCAGTTGCGCCAGGGGCCAGAAACCGTCGGGCTGTTCTACTTCGCCGGGCATGGCACCCTGGTCGACGGACACAATTACTTACTACCGGTTGGCACGACGATCAACACACGGACAGACGTGAAACATCGCGCCGTGGCCGCCGAGTGGGTGCTGGAGCGCATGGAGGAGACCGGCAACGCCCTCAATCTGCTCATTCTGGACGCCTGCCGTGACAACCCGTTTGCCCGCCAGTGGCGCTCGGGCCAGCAGGGGCTGGGGACGATGAGCCCCGGGCAGGGCAAGCAGACGCTGATTGCCTTTGCCACCCTGCCCGGCAAAGTGGCGGCAGATCTGTCAGGCGGGCGTAACTCGCCGTACACCACGCACCTGTTACAGCATCTGGGGGCGCCGGGGCTGGACGTCGGCGAGGTGTTTCAGCGCGTGCGGGTTGGGGTGAAGCGCGACACCGGGGGCCAGCAAACGCCGCAGGAGTGGACCACCATGGAAGGCAAGTTTTACCTGGGTGCGGCGCCGGAGGTGGTGACCGCGCCGCGCCTGCCAGAGCGTGACCCGGAGGAGGCGGCCTGGCAGATGGTGGAGCAGAGCACGCACGTGGAAGATGTCAAGGCGTTTGTGCAGGCGTATCCCAAGGGACGCTTTGCCACCGCGGCGGCGCTGAAGCTGCGCCAACTGCAGCGCGCCGCCGCAGGCACGCAGGTGGCGGTTGGCGTGCCGCCGGAGCCGGTCACGAGCAGCGGGAAGACGCTACGTAATGCCCTGGGTATGGAGTTCGTGCGTATCCCAGCGGGGGAGTTGCGTATGGGCTCGGAGGATAAGAATGCCTATGACGATGAAAAGCCGGTGCATACGGTGCGCCTGACGCGGGCCTTTTACCTGGGGAAGTACGAGGTGACGCAGGGGCAGTGGCAGGAGGTCATGGGCAGCAATCCCAGCCTCTCCACCGGCGATGCCAATCGGCCTGTGGAACAGGTGTCGTGGGACGACGTGCAGGCGTTCCTGCAGCGGCTTAATGCGCGTGAAGGGGGTACGCCGTATCGCCTGCCCACCGAGGCGGAGTGGGAATACGCCGCACGGGCCGGCAGTACGACGGCGTATAGCTTTGGCACTGATGCACAGCAGTTGGGCGCCTACGCCTGGCACTCTGCGAATGCCGGGAGCACGACGCACCCGGTGGGACAGAAGCAGCCCAATGCCTGGGGCCTGCATGACATGCATGGCAATGTCTTGGAGTGGGTGCAGGACTGGTATGGCGCTTATACTGCAGCGCCTGCAGTGGATCCCCAGGGGCCTGCAGCGGGCGCGTACCGCGTCGTCCGAGGCGGGAGCTGGCTCGGCAGCGCCGGGGGTTGCCGGTCGGCGTCTCGCGGCGAGGCGCCCCCCGGCCTCCGCGACGGCGGTCTCGGCGTGCGCCTGCTGAGGACGGCCCCGTAACCCTGTGCCCTGTTACCCTGTATCCCTGTGTAGGGTTTTCCTACGGGTTGTACGCCTGAAGGGCCGGGAGGGCTGCAGCCCGAGGCGTGCGGAGCCGCCAGGGCAGCAGGCCGTACCGTCCCGCAAGGCGTGGGGTCCAGGGGGTGCGTCCGAGATGATGCGAGAGACTTGCTGCAGGAAAGGAGTCAGCGCAGGACATGCCTTGCTCCCCTGAGAGCTAGATCCCCTCGCGGGCTGGGCACCTAGTCCACGAGAAGCGGGACGACACCGCCTTCCAGCGTCGGAGGGAAGGCCAGGCGCCTGTGCGGGCCGCACCCCCCGTGCACGTCAGGGCCACCTCGTTCCCCCCACCAGCGGATGGACCGACGCAGCGGGCACTGGTTCCGGGGCGAGCCGCTCCCCTGACGGCGCAGCCGGCTACGGACCCTCGGCGCGCAAGGACGGCGCTGGCCCGCCGGGACGGGGTCGAGGACGGTGGCACGCCCAGACCGCCCATCGTCCATGACGAGAGCCGTAGCTTGATGTGCATGCCCGGTGCGCAGGCCTGTCCCCAAGCTCCGCCACCGGGTGCGCGATGGGGGGCACGCGGTGTCCAGGCAGGCCCCGCTGACGACCGTGATGCAGACCGTGCATCCGGGGCGCCTTGGGTGGGGCACCGCGTGTCGCGTCGGACACCGTCCCCGCGTCTTCCACACGATCGCCTGGGCGGTCCGCAGTCCGGTGCCGCGCTGGCTCCGGCGGCACGAGCCGCGTGGCGGGCAGGCAGCCACGCACCGCTGGCCGTCTCGTGGCCTGCACCCATGCTGCCGTCGGTACCGCATGGTCGGGCAGGTGAGCCCTCTGGAAGGCGGAGCACGCCCGCGCCCGGCGCAAGAGGCTCGGAGAGCTGGAGGCGGGAAAACCGCACGTCCAGTTCGCTGAGGGGGTGTCGGACACGTGCCATGGGAACGCGCCTACGCCCTACTCTCCCGCAGCCCCTAGTCGCGCGATGTGTATGCGAGGCCAGGCGTGCCAGCGCCGGACTCACGCCAGGCGCAGCCCCGCCACAGCGGGTGAGACATCCGTGCTCCCAGGCGACGCCGTCAGCGCACACGCTGTCTGGCCACACGCCGCCGCGCCGAGGTACAAGGATGCTGAATTTTGCTATAATCCTCGCTTGCACCTGCTAACGCCCTGGGGTTTGTGTGAGAACGGCTGGTGCGATGCGGCGCGAGTGCCAATCGTTGAGCTGTGGGAGCCGCCCTGATGCATGACATCTTCCTGAGCTACACCAACGCTGACCTGCCGCGTGTCGTGCCCCTGGTGCAGGCGCTCGAGGGGCACGGCTGGTCCGTATGGTGGGACCGTGACAGGATGCTGCCGGGTCGAGCCGTGGCGCAGAGCGTCGAAGCCGCCCTAGAAGCGACCAAGTGCGTAATCGTGGTGTGGTCAAGCCAGTCGGTCACTGCCGATTGGATCCGTGCTGAAGCCAACGCCGGGCGCCAGCGCGGCATCCTGGTGCCGGTGCTCCTCGATATCGAGGCACGCCTCCCGGCAGGGTTTCGGCGCGTGCCAATGGCGCGGCTGCACGATTGGCAGGGGACAGAGCCCCATCCAGGGCTCAGACGGCTGGTCAAAGCGGTGAGTGCGCTGCTAGGGCCACCACGGTGGAAGAAGCGGCATCCGCCCGTGGCGGCACACCTGGTGACACTGCCGGAACCTGCTGCAGAGCCGGCACGATACGTCAACAGCTACGGCATGGAGTTCGTGCGCCTCCCGGCCGGCGCGTTCCGCATGGGCGCGGACGATGGGCGTTCGAACGAACAACCGCTCCACTGCGTGCAGCTGAGTCGGCCGTTTTACCTCGGAATCTATGCCGTGACCCAAGGGGAGTGGCAGCGCATCATGGGGACCAACCCGAGCCGCTTCGAGGGTGATCTGCAGCGTCCTGTGGAGCGCGTCTCCTGGGACGACGCACAAAAATTCCTCCAGAAGCTCAATGCGCAGGAGCGCGGGACAGCGTATCGCCTGCCGACCGAAGCGGAGTGGGAGTATGCGGCGCGCGCCGGCAGCACGACGGCATATAGTTTTGGCGACAACGCCACGCCACTGGCGCAGTACGCCTGGTATGACGACAACGCCGGCAGCACCACGCGCCCCATCGGACAGCAACAGCCAAATGCCTGGGGCCTGTACGATATGCATGGCAATGTCTGGGAATGGGTGCAGGATTGGTATGCGCCCTATCTCGTTGCCACTGCCGTTGACCCCCAGGGGCCGATAGCCGGCGCCTTCCACGTCATCCGGGGCGGCAGCTGGTTCGACATGGCCCGAGATTGCCGCGCAGCGTCGCGCGACTACGCTGGCCCCAACGCGCGCGATGGCACGCTCGGCCTGCGCCTGTTGCGGATGACCCGGTAGCCTGGCGTCCGGTGATGTGGAGTTGCCATGGCGTCGGCATTCTGCCACAATGCCGGCCCAGACCTCGACGCCCCGCTCTCACGAGAAGGAATCTCTCGCATGCGCGAAAATCGGATCAAACGGAAACTCCAGGCCGGTCAGCCGGTGCATGTCGTCTCCGGACACGCCAATACGGACATGATCGACTACTTGGGCCACTTCGGCTTTGATGGCATCTGGCTCGAAGGCGAGCATGGCCCGTTGAGCTGGGAGCAAATTGGCGATATGTCCCGCGCCTGTGATCTGTGGGGCATGACGTCGGTGACGCGGGTCAACAACAATGAGCCCGGCATCATCATGCGCGCCCTGGATCGTGGCACCATGGGTATTGTCGTGCCGCACGTCAACAGCCGCCAGGACGCCGAGAAGGCGATGAAATCGACCAAGTACACGCCCATGGGGTATCGCGGCATGTTTGGCGGACGCCAGGCCTTTGGCGTGCCGGACTACGTGCATCGGGCCAATGAGCAGACGATGGTGGTGGTGCTCATTGAAGAAATCGAGGCGGTAGACCATCTGGCCGAGATTTTGACGGTCGATAACATCGACGTGTTCTTTGTGGCGCCCTCAGATCTGTCGCAAACCATGGGGCACCTGGGCAACCCTGGACACCCAGAAGTACAGGCGGTCATCGACAAAGCATTGGCACAAATTATCGCGGCGGGTCGTACGGCCGGCACATTGGTCAACGATGCGAATGTCGAACGCTACCTCAAGGCTGGGGTGCGCTTCTGCATGACCGGCTGGACCAATTGGGTGGCGCAGGGTGCCGCCGCCTATCTGCAGAAAACAGCCGCCATACGGTAGACGGGGGTGCGCCGATGATTCGTGTAGCTTATGCTGATGCCAGTACGCTGTTTGTGCAGACGGTGGGACACATTGCGCCCAGCCAGTGGGAACAGACCGGGCTGGGGGTGTGGACACTGCGCGATCTCGTGGGGCACACCAGTCGTGCGTTGCTCACCGTTGAGATGTACCTGGCCCAGCCCGCTGCCCAACGCGAAGTGCTGCGGCCCGTCGATTACTACCTGCGGGTGCAGGGTGGTCTCGCAAACGCCGCCTCCGTCGCGGCTCGGGGGCGTGAGGCCGGGGCGGCTCTCGGTCCTGAGCCTGCCACAGTGGTCCGTGAGGCCGCCGTGCGCGTGCTGGCTCGCGTGCAGACCGCCTCTGACGACGTGCTGGTGCGCACGCCTGTCGGAGGCATGCGCTTGATTGACTACCTCCCCACGCGCATTTTTGAACTGGCGGTGCACACGCTGGACCTCGCCGCCGCGCTGGCGCTCCCGGTCACGTTACCAGAGACGACCGCCTCGGTGGCGCTCCACCTACTGGCCGACCTGGCCCTGCAGCCCGGCAAAGCGGCGCCGCTCCTGTTGGCCTCCACCGGGCGTCAGGGCTTGCCCAGTGGCTTTAGCCTCTTGTAGCAGCGGGCGGGCTGGGGCGTGTGGCCGTCCCGGGGTGCGCCCAAGACGACCTTACCCGCTAGCGCCCCAGGCTACTCAAGCGGTCGCACAAGGCGATAAAGGCCCGGAAATTCGACAGATAATATGCGGTTGACGTATTGTGCTGCCGCACCGCCACCGCATAGCCGCCCGCCACAGCCTCGACCTGCGCATGCCAGTTGCCACTGTCGGCGCTGGCATCAATTGTATCTACAAGCTGTACGGCCGCTTCCCAGGTGATGGGCTGCTCCATGGTTGCAATCCTCGTGTCCAGGACATCGCCCAGGGACTGGCGCGCGTTGGCAGCACGCGATCTGCGCCGTGCCCCATTGCAAGTTTATACAGGGAGAATCGGCTCGGTGCGCTGCGCCGGCAGATCCACGTCAAAGCCGTTGAGGTTAAAGGCCAGCATGGCGTAAAAGCCCATGAGCATGGTGAGTTCGGCCATGCCCTGCGTGCCAAAGTGCTCGTGGGCCTGTTGGAAGGCCCCCTTGCTGACACGATGGGTGCGATAAAACTCCTGGCCGTATTTGATCACCGCCGCCTCTTCTGGCTTGGCAGGCGGCAGCGTCTGCCGATCACGTAACGCTTCCACCACACCTGGGGTGATACCGGCCTGCTTCCCAGAGGCAGCATGCGCGTTCCAGATATACTGGCAGTCCAGCTCGCGGGCCACGACCAGCATGGCCAACTCCTGCACGTGCTTGGGGAGGGTGGAGTGATTGCGCAGGTACTCGGAAAAGTGAAAGGCCCGGCTGCAGGCTTCCGGGCTGTTGATCATCACGGACGCCGGACCAATCTGCGGGACACCGCCACGGCCCTGCGCCATGGCGTCAAACGCGGCTTGCAGGGGGGCGGGAATGTTGTCGCGGGAGGCAGTGGGGACACGACCCATGGCAGGGCTCCTTTGCTGGCCTGAACGATGGTGATGGCACCAGTCCTGGAGGGTGTGACACCCTCAGCTGCTAAGATACTCTAGGGACGACACTGGTTGCAAGCTCCCTGTGGCAGGGAGCAGCAGTGCTCATTTTGGCCTTGTGGCAGACCGTTCACCGCCGTCGTGGGCGCCACGCCAGGTAGCCTTGCCTGGGAGCGCGGCCATCCTGGCCGCTTCCGGAGCGGGCGAGACGCCCGCGCTCCCAGCAGCCCTGGCCCAGAGAGGGCCGGCAACCGGCATCGCGCTTCAAAAT
>SXND01000180.1 GCA_005777235.1 Pseudomonadota bacterium | reverse complement strand
CTCGTCGAGAAACAGCGTGCCGCCATGCGCCCGCTCAAAACGGCCGCGATGGGTACGGATCGCATTGGTAAAGGCCCCTTTTTCATGGCCAAAGAGTTCAGATTCCAGGAGTTCTTCCGACAGCGCGGCGCAGTTGACCGCCACAAATGGCTGCTGCGCCCGTGTGCTGCAGGCATGCAGCGCCCGGGCGACCAGCTCCTTCCCGGTACCGGTCTCGCCGGTAATCAGCACAGGAGCCTCTGTTGGGCCATAGAGCTGGATCTTATGCAGCAGGCGCCTAAAGGCCGGCGCCTGCCCCAACAGCTCGCGTGTCCCTGCAGCTGGCGTGTGTGGTGTGGTGAGAGTTTCAGCATGCTGTGGGCGTTCGTCCAGCCGGATACTCACGAGGCGGTTCGGCTGTTGAGCCGCCCCAGGTCGGAGCGTGAGGTGGGCCGTGACGGTATGCTGGCCCCCATCGCGATCCACCCGCGTGAGTGGGGAGGCCTGCGCGGGTTGGCCCGAGCGCAGAAACGCCGCCACCACCAGCGGCAAATCTGGCAGTACCTCGTGCAAGGTCGTCTCGCAAGGCTGCCCGAGGAGTGCCGACAGCGGACGGCCCGCCCACGTCGCCAGCCGGGCGGCAATATCGACGATCATCGGCCCCGTGTTGGGGCGCAGCGCCAGGAGTAAGTCGGGGGTCAGTGCCATTGGCAGTTGAGACGTCTCAGATGGTGGAGATGACATCATAGCCCATGGATCATACGAGGTGTACAATGTGCGTATTGCCTACAATCAGCTTACACTCTTTGCCACATGATGTTAAGCGCAAACCCGTCAGGCATGGCCACACCATACCCAGGAGCCCACACAGGGGGCCCAGGAGCCCCACAGCGCTTGGACCAGGCCCGCGCTGCCCATTAGACATTATCGGGCATAAGAAACGTGAGGCTTGCCGACACTCCTCCCCCCAGCGGGGGGAGGTTGGGAGGGGGGCACAGGGCGGCCAGGAGTTCCCCGTCTCCTCACCCATCGTCGTGTCCCCCCTCCTGCCTCCCCCCGCTGGGGGGAGGTTCCAGATCCCAGGAGGGGGCAGCGTGGCCGAGAAAGCTCCTGCATGAGCCCATCTTCTATTCCCGATAATGTCTATTATGGGGCCTCTCTTGGGAGAAGCGCTCTTGGCCGACGCCGGTTGATGCGACCGGCGGGCACGAGCCGACGAAAGGATACGGCGTGTATGTCCAGAAACTACTAGTGGTAGCCCTGCTGTGTTGCGTGTGGTTACTACCCCATCCGGCTGAGGCCAAGCGCGCCAAGGCGAAGAAGCGTCCGCCGGTGAAGGAGGTCGTGGTCGACCTGCCGAGCGAGATTGTGCTACAAACTGGCCATACCGCCTGGGTTACCGCAGTGGCGGTAAGCCCCGATGGCCAGATGCTCGCCTCGGGCAGTGCCGATGGCACTGTGAAACTGTGGGCGGCCCACAGCCGTGAGATGCTGCGCACGTTGAGCGCTTCGAGCGCCACAGGGGCAGCATTAGCCTTTAGCCCACATGGCACACTCCTGGCCTCCGCCGGTAGCGCCGGCAGCATCCACCTGTGGGCGATACCCTCTGGGGAGCTGGCGTTCACTTTACAAGGACACACAGCCCCAGCGACGGCCATGGCCTTTAGTCCAGACGGCCACTGGCTGGTGACGGGCAGTGCCGATAAGACGATCAAACTATGGGCCATCGCCCAGCGCCGGGAGGTGCGGAGCGTCGTGGCACACACGGCCTGGGTGACTGCGGTGGCCTTTCATCCGCAGGGACACGTCGTGGCCTCAGCCAGCGCCGACAAGAGTATTAAGCTCTGGACACTGCGCACATCCGGGAAAGCCCCACCCCCTGTCAAGCGGCGCAAAGCGAAGCCAGCCCTGCAGACTCCGACCGTCCAAGGGCTTGATGTGGTGGAGAAGCCGCTGCGTATCCTGCTGGGGCATACGGCAGATGTGACGGCGCTGGCGTGGCATCCGCACGGCGGACTCCTGGCCTCGGCCAGCGCCGACAAAACTCTCCGCCTGTGGGCCCTGGAGAGCGGGAAAAGCGTCAAAACCTTCAGCGCGCATACCGCTGCGGTGCTGGCCGTGGCCTTTAGCCCACAGGGCGGACTCCTCGCCTCCGCAGGGGCCGATGAGACCGTCCGGCTGTGGAACAGTGCCCAGGGCAGCCTCAGCGCCACACTCCATGGACATCGTTCCTGGGTACTCAGCCTCGCCTTCCATCCTCTCGGTCACACCCTGGTCTCCGGGGGGGCCGATCGCACGGTGAAGCTCTGGGGTGTCCAGGCCGAGAGCCTTACGCGGACGCTGCCGCACGAGAACGCCCCGGTCACCGCGGTGGCGTTCCATCCCGCTGGAACGCTGCTGGCCTCGGCTAGTACCGACAAAATGGTCCGCCTGTGGACACGTGACACCGGGGCCGTGACCTGCAGCCTCACGGGGCACGAAGGGGCCGTCACCGCGGTGGCGTTTCACCCCCAGGGGCACCTGTTGGCCTCGGCCAGTACCGACAAAACCGTCCGCCTGTGGGCCATCGAGGGGTCCATAGGGCTGCCGGGGCACGTCTTGCAAGGGCATACGGCGGAAGTCACCGCGGTAGCGTTTCACCCAAACGGTACCCGCCTCGCCTCAGCCGGTGTGGATGGGACGGTACGCCTGTGGGCTGTCCACGATGGCACATTGCTCTTGACGTTGACGGGCCATGCCTCCTGGGTCATGGCCGTCGCGTTCCACCCCAATGGCAGCCTGCTGGCCTCGGCAGGCGAGGACGGGAAGGTGCGCCTGTGGCAGATGCCAGAGGGCACGTTAGTACGCACGCTGCCGGCCCATGCCGCGGAGACCACGACTGTGGCGTTTAGTCCAGACGGCAAAACGCTGGCCTCTGGAAGCACTGATAATACCATAAAGCTCTGGGCTGTGCAGGGGCGCGAGCCGGTGCACCTGCTGAGTGGCCATACCGCCCCTGTGACGTCGGTGGTGTTCAGCGTGGATGGCAAAACCCTGGCCTCCAGCAGTGAGGACGGGACCGTGAAACTCTGGAGCATGCCGGAGCGTGTACTGACCCGGACGTTGCACGGCCATACCTCCTGGGCGCGGGGTTTGGCCTGGCATCCCCAGGGCCCCTGGCTGGCCTCGGCCAGTGCCGATACCACGGTCAAGCTCTGGCCCGTGCCGCGAGGAGCCTTGGCGCAGACGCTGCCGGGCCAGATGTCGGCCATTACGCACCTGGCGTTGAGTCCAGATGGCCACCTGCTCCTGTCCGCCACGGCTGAGGGCGCCGTGCAGCTGTGGGCCATGCCACGCGGTGAACTGCTCCGCACGCACCAGAGCCACAGCTCGGAAGTCACCGCCCTCGCCCTGCACAAAGAGGGCACGCTGTGGGCCTCAGCCAGCGCGGATGGCACGGTGAAGCTGTGGAATCTCCCCAGCGGGAAACGCCTCTGGACGCTCAATGGCCTGGGCCTATGGGTGATCGGGCTGGCGTTTCAGGCCGACGGCAGCACGCTGACGGCGCTGCTCATGGATGGCTCGGTCAAAGTGTGGGCCACCAGCACGGGTGAGGTCGTGCGCACCCTCGCCGGGCCGTTCCCTACGGTGAGCGTGGCGGCGTTTGCGCCTGATGGTGTGCGGCTCGCGGTGGCAGATACGGCTGGCACCGTGCACTATTGGCATACGGAGACGGGCGCAGTGCTGCGCGCCTTCACGGGCCATGCCGCGCTGGTGAGTGCCCTGGCCTTCAATCCAGAGGGCACCATGCTGGCCTCGGCCAGTGTCGATGGGGTGGTCCGGTTGTCGGACGTGGTGTCTGGTGAGGTGCTGCACGTTTTCCAAGCGCACACGCCCTGGATTGGGGCGCTGGTTTTTAGTCGGGATGGCACACGGCTGGCCCTGGCGAGTGACCACCGCGTCATCCACATTTGGGGCCTGGAGAGCGGCGCCTTCGTGCAGACGCTGGATGGCCACCTCTCGCGTGTCACGGCCCTCGCCTTTAGCCCAGATGACACGACCCTCGTGTCAGGTAGTTGGGACAATACCCTGGGCACCTGGGATGTGGCCGCAGGCGCCTTACAACTGCGGCTCGCGCTGTTACCCAATACTGAATGGCTGGCCTACCACCCGCAGAAGCGCGTGTACAACGCTTCGCCCAATGGGGACGTCTATGCCGCGCTGCGTTTTGGGACGCAAGTGCGCCCGGTGTATCCCCTACAGCAGTATCGTAAAGACTTGAAACGCGCCAACATCCTCGAAGCGCTGCAGGCACCCCAACCGTCTATCAAGCCGCGGTCGTAGACCCCTAGAGCGCCATGGAGCCCGTCGTATGACCTCGCACCGCTTGCTCTTCCTCACCTTCTGGGCCGTCTGGTGCTGCGAGGTCGAGGCGATTGCCGCGGCTCCAGAGGCTGCAATCGTCTTACAACTTGGTCATGCAGGTGGGGTCACCGCCGTGACGGTGAGTGCAGACGGCACGCTGCTGATCTCAGGTGGCCAGGACGGCGCGATCAAGCTCTGGAGCTGTGCCGATGCAACGCTCCTGCATACCGTGCAGGCCCATCTGGCCGACGTCACCCAGGTGGCGAGCAGCCCGGATGGCGCGTTCCTGGTCTCGGCGAGCACGGATACCACGGTCAAACTCTGGGCCATGCCGCAGGGCGAGATGGTCAAGAGCCTTGGGGGACACACGGCGGGTGTCACGGCGGTGGCATGGAGTCCTGATGGAGCCTGGTTGGCGTCGGCCAGCGTCGACAAAACCATCCGGCTCTGGCGTATGCCGCAGGGTGAGCTGGCCCATACGTTGCGCGGTCATACCAGTACTGTGACGGCGGTGGCGTTCACGGCGGACAGCAGCAGCCTCATCTCTGGAAGTACCGATAAGACCATCCGCCTGTGGGCCGTGTCTCGTGGCGAGACCGTGAAAATTCTCACGGGCAATGTCGCCGCGGTGACCGCCATTGCCCTGAGTCCCAACGGCCTCCTCCTCGCCGCCGCTGGGCAAGATAACAGCGTGCGCTTGTGGACGTTACCAGGCTATCAAGTTATTCGTGTGCTGAGTGGCCATACGGCCCAGGTCACGGCCCTGGCGTTTAGTCGCAATGGCCTGTACCTGACCTCTGGCAGCCGTGACAAAACGGTCCGTCTCTGGGGGGTACAGGACTGGGCGTTGGTCCGTGTGTGGACCACGAACACGGCAGAGGTCAGTGGCGTGGTGTTTAGTCACGACACCCAACGTGTGGTTGCTGCCAGTCACGACACCACCCTGCGCTGGTGGGGCGTGGAGGATGGGGCCGTGCAGCATACCCTGCTGGGAGCGCCCGCCATGGTGACGGCGGTGGCGCTCAGTCCGGATGGCAAAACCCTGGCATCGGCGAGCGCCGATGGGGCCGTGAAACTCTGGGCCGTGGAGCCGGGGGCCTTGCAGCATACCCTGCCGGGGCACCCCACGTGGGCAACGGCGGTGGCGTTCAGTGCCGACAGCACCCTGCTGGCCTCCGGTGGCCAAGACACCACGGTGAAAGTGTGGGCAGTCAAGAGTGGGGCGCTGCTCCAGACGCTGAGCGGGCATCAGGACGCCGTCACGGCGCTGGCCTTTCACCCCCAGGCGCCCCTCTTGGCCTCGGCCAGTGCCGATATGACGGTCAAGCTGTGGACGCTCCCCACAGGCACGCCAACGCAGACCTTGCGTGCGCATACGCGTGCAGTGACGGCCCTGGCCTTGCAGCGCGATGGCACGACGCTGGCCTCGGTGAGCCACGATACGGCTATCAAACTGTGGAGCATCCCCCAGGGGCAGGTGGTCAATACCCTGTTGGGCCATACGGTGCCGCTGACCGGCGTGGCCCTCAGTGCCGATGGCCGCCGCCTCGTCTCCGCTGGCCAGGATCACGCCCTACGCCTGTGGACGATTGAGGCGCTGACGCCTCCCCAGCCGTCGCATCGTCACCTCGCGGGCGTGACCGCGGTGGCGCTCAGTCTCGATGGCAGCCTGCTGGCCTCGGCCAGCGAGGATACGACGCTGCAGCTCTCCAGCCTGGAACGGCAGGCGCCCCCCCGCACGCTCCAGGGCCATACGGCCCGCGCCAGCTCCGTGGCCTTTCACCCCGACGGCACCCTACTCGCTTCGGGCAGTTGGGACAACACCATAGGGCTTTGGGATACGGCGACAGGGGTGATGCGCGTGCGCTTCGTGCTGTTACCGGACAACGAGTGGCTCGTCTACCAGCCGCAGCAGCACTTCTATAATGCGTCACCCCATGGCGATACCTATGCGCTCCTGCGCCTGGGGCCATCACGCACCGCCGTGGTGCCGCTGACCGCCTACCGCAAAGAGCTGAAGCGTCCGGCTCTCGACCACACCCTGGGGCTCTCGCCACCGGCGCTGCATCCCAAGCCCAAAGGGCCTTAGCCGCCGCTCGCGAAATCGGCTATGCTTGGGGCACGCACACCGCTGCAAGACGACCGGCCCTCATGTACATTGCCCACGTCGCGCCATGAGCCACGCGGGGACACGCTCGCTGGAGAAAAGGACACCGTTATGAGTGACACACTCCCCCTACACTGGGCCGACGCCGTGGCCCAGGAACTGCTCCCGTTGCGCACGCAGCACCTGATTAGCACCGGCATTACGCCGTCTGGTGACTACCATGTTGGCCACTTGCGCGAGGTGTTAACCGCCGAAGGCGTGTACCGCGCCCTGCGCGATCAGGGCGCCGACTGCCGTCTCAACTATGTGGCAGATACCATGGACCCACTGCGCCGCGTGTATACCTTCCTCAATCCGGCGGTCTATCACGAGCACGTGGGCAAGCCCCTGTGTGACGTGCCGTGCCCGTGTGGCGACCACGCCAGCTATGCCGAACATTTTCTGGCGCCGTTCCTCGCAGCCATGCAAACCCTCGGGGTGCAGTTGGAAGTGTTGTTGGCGCATGAGACCTATCGCACCGGTAAACTCGACGGGCAAATTCTCCAAGCCTTGCAACACACGGAGACCATCAAACGCATTCTGCACGAAGAGACTGGCAAGATCGAAAAAGACGATTGGTCCCCCTTCAACGCCCTGTGCGCCGCCTGTGGACGCCTGGCGGGCACGCGGGTTACCGGGTTCGACGCCACGGCGAAAACCGTCTCGTACACCTGTGCCTGTGGCCACAGCGCCACGGCCCCGGTGTCGCAGGCGGGGAAGCTCACCTGGCGCGTCGATTGGCCAGCACGTTGGCAGGCGTTAGGCGTCACCGTGGAGCCTTTTGGCAAGGACCATGCCTCACGTGGCGGCTCCTACGATACGGGGAAGCGCATTGTGCGGGACGTGTTTGGCGGCGAGCCGCCGTATCCGGTGCCCTATGAGTGGATCGCCCTGAAGGGCCAAGGCGATATGTCCTCCAGTAAGGGCAATCTGGTGAGCATCTTCAACTTGGCGCAGACCATTCCGCCGGAGGTGGTGCGCTACATGATCTTCCGCGTCAAGCCCATGCGCAGCATCTCCTTTGATCCTGGCCTGCCGCTGCTCAACCTCGTGGACGAGTACGACGACGTGTCGGCCCGCACACGCGACCAACGGGCCGCGGAACTCGCCCGCCTGGAAGGCATGCCGCCCCTAGGAGTACCGTTCAAGCATCTCGTCAATCTGGTGCAGATTACCGAGGGGGACACCGACAAGCTCTGCACCATCCTGCAACGGCATCACCTGCCGGTGCCAGGCCAGGACGTCCTGCGTAGCCGCATCGCCTATGCGCAATACTGGTTGCAACATTTTAGCCCAGCGGACATTCGGCTGCGCCTCCACGCCACGCTGCCGGCCCAGGTGGCGGACCTCTCGGTCCCGCAGCGTCAGGCCCTCGGGCTGCTGGCCACACGTCTGCAGCCGGACATGGACGGCGATACGATTCACGCCCTGGTCTACGCCCTGGCTGAGGAAGTGGCCCTGCCCGCCAAAGCCCTCTTTGAGGCGATTTATATTGCCTTGCTTGATCAACCACGTGGTCCACGAGTCGGCTGGTTTCTCAGTGCGCTCGAACACGCCTTTGTCCACACCCGTTTACACGCCGCCGCGGCGCTGGAGGGCTGAACGCCATGCCCCCGGTGTCCACCTATGACGAAGCCCTGGCGTACCTGGCGCAGTTCATCAACTATGAGTCGCAGCAGCCGGTGGCGTATCAGCCCGAGCATTTCAATGTGCAGGCCTTTGCCGAGTTTCTCCAGACACTCGGTGCGCCACATCAGGCCTTCCCCAGCGTGCACATTGCGGGCTCCAAAGGCAAAGGCTCCACGGCCGCGATGCTGGCGGCGATCCTGTCGCACGCGGGCTTCCGTACGGGCTTCGCCACCTCACCCCATCTGGTGACCATCCGCGAACGCACGCAGATTGACCGGCAGCCCATCAGCCGCGAGGCCTTTGCAGCGCTGGTCGGTGAGCTGCAAGCCCAGGTGGATGGCACACCCCTGGTGGCCCATGCCCGGCGCATGCGTACCTTTTTTGAGCTGACCACGGCCCTGTCGTTTGTGTATTTTGCGCGCCAGAAGGTGGATATTGCCGTCGTGGAAGTCGGCCTTGGCGGGCGCTTGGATACCACCAATGTGCTCACCCCCCAGGTGGTGGTGCTGACGCCCATCGGGCTGGAGCACACGCGTCTGTTAGGCGACACGCTGGCAGCTATTGCCGGGGAAAAAGCTGGTATTATCAAACCGCACAGTTGTGTCGTCAGTGCGGCGCAAGCCCCCGAGGTGGTCGAAGTCTTCGAGCGCCGTTGTCAGGAACAGGAGGCCACCCTGCTCCTGGCCGGACGCGATTTCCACTGGCAGACGACGCTCGCTACCTGCTACGGCAGTCGCCTGGAGTACGACGGCGCTGGGCAAGCGCTGCACGACCTGACTCTGCCGTTGCTGGGACGTCATCAAGTGGCCAACGCCGCGGTGGCGCTCACCGTGGTACAACAACTCCAACGCCAGGGTTGGGCCATCACAGAAACGCAGATGCGGCAGGGCTTGGCCCATGTGCGCTGGGAGGGCCGGCTCGAAGTGTTAAGTCGGGCCCCCTGGGTGGTGCTCGATGGCGCCCACACGGTCGAAGCCGCCACGGCGCTCACCCAGGCGCTGACCGAGCTGTGGCCCGGCCAGCGTGTGCATCTGGTGCTGGGGATTGCCACCGATAAAAACATCCCGGCGATCATTGCCACCCTGGCCCCGGTGGTGCACGAGGTCACGGTGACGCGCTTCAACAGTCCACGGGCCGCCGAGCCCCAGCGTCTGGCTGAGGTGTTCCAGCAGCATGGCCGCACGGTACAGGTCGAGCCTGATCCCTTGGTGGCGTTGGCGCAGGCCCGGAGTCAGGCCCAGTTCACCGATGTGGTCTGTGTCACAGGGTCATTACTGCTGGTGGGGGAAGTCAAAGCGCGCTTGCAGGGCCTCGCCCCGGAGTTTTAAGGCGTCATGAGGGCAGAACCGTCTGGCCTCTGCGACTTGTGTGCAGCGTGGGAGCAGAGGCCTGGTGGACGCAAGGAGAGCCGCGTTAAAACAGCGTATAAATGAATGGCGCCACGACTGACCCCTGGGTGAAAACTAACAAGGAGCCAAACAAAAGTAGCACCAGCACAATGGGCAGCAGCCAGAACTTCTTGCGCTCCCGCATAAAAGCCCACAACTCACCGAGCAATTCTATCATCGTCCTCTGTCCTCACGCTAAAACTGATGCCGCATATGCCCAGCATCACGGGGCTGGCGTACGACACGGTAACTTTCCGCCTCCGGGGCGAGCGTTCGTCGCATGGGATCACGTCCACGCAGGCGCATAAACAGCCCAATAGGCGTAAACAGCAGATAAAACACCACCCCAAGAATGATGTGGCTATTGATCCACCCTAAGGTCTCGCCAAGCTGCATCCAATAGTGATACACCAGCGCCAGGCTGCTGGGCCAGACCAGCGCCAGGCTGATCAGCGCGCCACCGGGGAGCAGCGCCCAGAGCCGTAGAGGCTGGGCTCGCCAGAGGAGCGGCCAGAGACCGATGCACACCAAAATCGCACCAATCAGTAGTCCAAAAGAGCGTAGAGTTTTTGTTGTAGGCATATAAGCTATCCAACGGTTAATCTAAGGCGAATTCCTGCTGCCAGTCGGTCGCTTCTAGCCACGGCTTTTGATCGAGCTTGTCGAGCACACAATTGCCCAGCACCAGCGTATCAATTCCCGTGCGCATGAAACAGCGATACGCTTCCTCCGGCGTACAGACAATCGGTTCGCCGCGCACATTGAACGACGTATTGACCAGCACCCCACAGCCCGTTTTGGCTTCAAAGGCTTTTAACAGGCGGTAATACGGCGGATTGGTCGCCTCATGCACCGTTTGAATCCGTGCCGAGTAATCGACATGCGTCACAGCCGGAATGTCTGAGCGCGGCACGTTGAGTAACTCAATGCCCCATAAGGCGTGCTGTGCCTGCGTCATGGCGGTGCGCCGTGCTTCCACCACCGGCGCCACCAACAACATGTAGGGACTATCCGCATCCAGCGCAAAATACTCGGCAACCCGCTCACGCAGCACGGATGGTGCAAAAGGCCTGAAGGACTCGCGGTATTTAATTTTGAGATTCATCACCGCCTGCATCTGTGGGCTACGGGCATCGCCCAGGATGCTGCGTCCCCCCAGAGAGCGCGGGCCAAACTCCATGCGTCCCTGAAACCAGCCGATGACTTTACCGACAGCGAGGTCGTCCGCCACACGCGCCACTAAGTCCGCATCGCTCAGCCGGACATAGGGGGCGTCGGCAGCCTTGAGGAATACTTCAATCTCAGCATGGCTGAAGGCGGGTCCAAGGAAGGCTCCCTGCATGCCATCGCTGCCGTCCGCACGCAGCACTCTGGGCTGCTGGTCGAGCTGATGCCAGGCGGCCAAGGCGGCGCCGACAGCACCCCCTGCATCGCCCGCCGCAGGCTGGATCCACAGATGCTTGAACGGTCCTTCCCTCAGGATACGGCCATTGCCCACACAGTTGAGTGCCACCCCACCGGCCAGGCAGAGATTGTCAGCGCCAGTCTCACGGTGCATGGTCCGGGCCAGGCGCAACATGACTTCTTCCGTCACCTCCTGAATCGAGCGCGCCAGATCCATATCCTCTTGGCGCAACAGGGATTCCGGAGGCCGGGGCGGGGCGCCAAAGAGCGCATGAAAGCGCGCATTGGTCATCGTCAGGCCGGTGCAATAGTTAAAATACTCCATGTTCAGGCGGAAGGTGCCATCGGGTTTCAGATCTAGCAAATGGTCGTAAATCGTTTGCACATACTTCGGCTGACCGTACGGGGCTAACCCCATAACCTTATACTCGCCGGAATTGACCTTAAATCCCGTGTAATACGTGAAGGCCGAGTACAACAACCCCAGCGAATGCGGGAAGGGAATATCCCACAGGGGGGTGATCTGATTTGCCTGGCCAAACCAGGCCGACGTGGTGGCCCATTCTCCTACACCGTCCATACACAAGACGGCAGCCTGCTGGAAGGGGGATGGGAAAAAGGCCGAGGCGGCGTGCGCCTCATGATGTTCGGTGAATAAGATCGGCGGCAACGCCTTTTTTTTGACACCCCCCAGGGACGCAAACTCGTTGAGGAGGGTGGCTTTCAGGAACAGCTTATCTTTCAGCCACACCGGCAGTGCCGCCGTAAATGAACGCCGACCGCGTGGGACAAACGACAGATACGTTTCTAACAGGCGTTCAAACTTCACCAGCGGTTTATCATAGAAGACGATGTAGCGCAGGTCTGCCACCGTGCAGTTGGCTTCGCGCAGGCAATACTGTACTGCCTGCGCCGGGAAGCTCGGATCATGCTTTTGGCGGGTGAAACGCTCTTCCTGGGCGGCAGCGAGAATCGTCCCATCACCAATCACACAGGCGGCACTATCATGGTAAAACGCCGAGAGACCCAAGATCGCGGCCATGGTCCATTCCTTTCGCCCCTCGGCTACCCATGTACATAGGCCTCGCCGGAGCGCCACTGCACAATGGCACCTGCGCGTGGATCAAACACGAGCAGCGACAGGGGCTGGCTGGCCAGCAAATGCGCCCCCTCGGGGCCGGTGAAGCAGGCATGATAGGTGGCCTGACGTACCGCCAAATACAACACATGGCCGGGGGCCGCGTCGTACACCCGTGGCAGGGAAAGTGCCAGTTGTTGGAACGCTTCCATCAGTTCGTCTGGCTCAGAATGTCCGATAAAACTGTTGACCGCCACGGCAATGCGCCGCTCATCCCTTTCTGCCCCAAGGAGCTGCGTCGTCCACGATTCTCCCGTGGCCGGGCCCGCGCCTTTTTTCAGCGGCAACAGCGTGTAGGTCAGACGCCAGCCATCCTGACGCAGGGCATTCTTGACGAGATCATAGTAGAGATCTCGAGGCTGCATACGCTCATCCTCCTGGGAACCGCAAACGCACTCATCAACACCTTATGGCCTATCGTCAGTAGGCCATCCACAGGCCTGCTTGCAAGCCCGATACCCCATCCGCGTCGTTAGGGGCGACTGGCCTCGGTCGCCCTTACTAGGATAGGCTCTTAGCGCCCGACCAGTCCAACCAGTAAGCAATAGCGCCCGACACGTGTCCCGAGGCCCAACAGCAGCACATAGCCGAGAGGAAAGCGCAGCAGGCCACTGAGCAGCATCATGGGGTCGCCGATCCAGGGCAGCCAGGAGGTACTTAAACTCCAGCCACCGTAGCGCTCGGCCCACGTCCAGGCGTGGCGCCCCCAGCGTGACTGTGCGAGGCGCGCCCGCGCCCGCTCGGTACAGAGTAAGCCCAGCCAGTAGTTCGTCATGGCGCCGAGACAATTACCTGCTGAGGCCCACAGCACGACGTCTAGGGACGGGAGCCCGAGCTGCAAGGCCACGACCACGGCGATCTCGGATGACAGCGGCACCAGCGTTGCCGCCAGGAAGGCCGCGCTGGCCAGACCCCACAGGCCATACGCCGCCACCCAGGCGCTAGTATCCCACATGGCGCGCGCGTTTAGCCAAGCAGACCTTCCGCTTCTGCGGCCTTTTCCAGAGTGTCAAACCCTGCGGTGGTGCCAGGCACGAAGGCGGTGCAGTGCTCCATCTCTAGCACGGGACGATGCTCTGGGTTGTCGTAGCGCATGGAGAGGAAGGCCGCGGTAATACGCTGCGCCGTGGCGTCGTCGATACGGCGCTGGGCGGTGAAGCAGCAGTGACTATAGCCCGGACTCTGCCAGAAGACCCGCAGGCGGTCCTCGGGCAAGCGCCCCTGCGCCCGCATGGTGGCCAGCGTATTGCCACTCACGGCCCCGGCGTCATAGACGCCAGTCGCCACCAGGTCGATCACCATGGCCTCGTCACCCTGGTCGGTCGCTTCCCGCTCTTCATGAAAGCTGGAGAACAGATCCTCGTTCGGCCGCAAGCCGGCCTCTTGCAGGTAATGATAGGCCAGCAGGCCCGCCTGCACGGAAGCACGACGCCCAAACGCAAAGCGTTTGTCCCGCAGGTCGGCAATGTGCTGGATGGCGGAGTCACGCTGCGTAATGAATTGCGTGGTAAAGCCCACATCAATGTCGCGCATCGCCACCACACGGCAGGGCTCCGTCAGGGCCCGCCGGATTTTGACATAGGCCAGCGGACCATTCCAGGCCAGATCGACTTCCCCACCGACAAAGGCCGTCACCAGGGCATCGTAATTGGAATATAACACCCAATCAAGCGGCAGCCCTTCCTGATGAAAATGACGCTTCAGGCCCTCAAAAATCGTCACGACATAGGGGGCATAAGCCACGGCACCGATGCGCAGCATAGCGCGTTCCTCCTATTGTTCCATCTCTTTATGGCACTGGTCACACAGTGGCCTGACGGTGCGCTCCCGTAAAAAGCGGGTCTCGACACTTGAGGGGGGATGCACCGTGTGGCAGTCATAGCACAGGGGTGGCATCTTGGTGTGATGCGGTGCATTGTGGAATGCATTGTCCTGAGCCGTGTTCTGGCCACCACTGGTATGGCACTTGAGGCAGGTGCGGCTCCCCAGGGCAAAACGCAGATGCTGCGGCTCCTCGAAGGTGCCAAACAGATAGGTCACAGTATCACGTGCGGCCAGATATTTCACGATGAGTTTGTCGGTCATCGTGGCGCCGATGTGGCAATCAATACATTTGACGTTCTTGTCATTCGGCAAATTATGGGCAGCGGCCAGCGTGACCTGTGTCCCAGCCACCGGATGAAAGTCGGCAAATTTTTGTTCGTGCAGATGACAGGAGATACAAAACGTATTGCGCTGCTCAAGATAATCGGTCACCACCATGCTACCACCAAACGCTACCACACTACCGCCGAGAACACCCACCAGGAGGAGAGGCAACCAGCGTCGTCGTCTACGCATCCCACACCTCCTGGCGTTATGGGACCATTACTGCACGCGGACTTTCAGCGTGTTGGAGAAGTGGATGCGTCCTGACGGTGCGCTACCACCGCCCGGCGGATCTTCGTATTTGCTGCTTTTCAGTTCGTTGGCCTCAGCCGTGCCATACAAAAAGGCCGCGGTGAGCGGATATTCTCCTGGGGCGGCTGGGGCTTTGAGCAGATACGTCACTTTCGAGGTGGCATACATATCTTTCGACGGATCGGAAGCCACATCATACACCAGAACGTAATTGAGGTTGGTCTGCTGCTTGTTCACCCGACGATCCAGCCATTGGCTCTGCGGCTTCCCGTCGGTCCCGACGATCTGAGGGGAATTGGCAATGAACCAGCCAGTGCCCTGAATAGGCCGCGCCTGGTAGCGGCGCGCTTCATCGACCAGCATGACACCCACGACCGGCCCGATACCGCTTTTGGTCGTCACCGTCACGGTCACCGTGCCACCGGGAGCCACGGTCTGAGCCGACGCTTCGAGCTTCACGGAGGCGTTCTGGTCAATTTTCTTGGCCTGTTCGAGCAAGGTTTTGCGCTGCTCAGGCTCGATGGGTTTATAGGCGCCAGTACCTTCTTCCAGGGCTTTGTAGTGTTTCGTCGTATAGACCTGCGCTTGGGAGCCGGCCTCCGGTAATTCCGCCTGATAGGCGGCATCCACTGAAGAGTGACAACCGGCGCAGTAGGGGGCACCATCACTCACGTGCGGGAGCCGCTGGAACGCCGCATAGCTCCAGGCAGCATGGGGGCATGTGAGCACCACCGCGAGCCCAAGACCTGCGAGAGCCATAGCAGACATAACTTTGTGCATTCCTACTCCTCCTACAACATGGTTATATCGTCTCCACCGCTGTGCGTACCCCAAGAGGGTGAGCCATCATGCCAAAGGCTCGCGGGAAAAGCAATCCCTACGATGCGTGGGGTGGTTGTCGCCCCCACGTACGCTCGGTGACGCTGGCGATCAGGTCGGCTACCGGCAGCGCCAGCAACGTCTCGAGGCGTTGGCGGGCCAGTGCTTCCTGCCCCTGGGTCAGGAGCGTGAGAATGTCTGAATCAACGAGGGCATACCACAGCGCCCGGCGTTCCGGCAGCTCGGGGTACTGTTGGGCAATGGGTTCACGTACGGCGTGCATCCATTCTAAAAAGGTCGCATAGGCTGGCCCAAACATGCCCTCAAACTGCTGGCGTAGGCGTACGGCTAAGGCTGGGGCACAGCCATTGGTCGAGATGGCAATGGTCAGGGCCCCCTGGCGGACGACAGACCCAGCAATGAAATGGCAATGGGCCGTGTCGTCTAGCGTATTGAGCAGTACCTGTTCGGTCTCGGCTTCCTGGAAGATCGTGGCCCGTACGGGCGGCGACCCGTCCGTGACAATGACCAGATAGGCCCCGTGCAGATCCCCGGCTTGGTAGGGGCGTGGCACCCAGGCAATCCTGCCATCGTCGGCCCAACAGCGTACATGCGCTGTCACATCGGCGCTGATCACCGTGACGGCCGCCTGGCATTCTAACAACCCGGCCACCTTGCGCTCGGCTTCCGCATTGCCGCCAATGACCACGCAGTGTCTCGCTTCGAGTCCGATGAGAAAAATAGGGTATCCTTGCATGCCGTCTCCACTGATGACCACATCGGAGATTGATTCGCCATGTCATGGCGCTCGTGTTACCCTTGCGTCACACTCCCGTACTGTGGCTGGGTGCTTACGTGCCAACGTTGGCGGAGGAGCAACGCGTTATGTCCAAATATCTGGAACGCGAGCACGTGTGTGAAGTGCTCTACAAAAAAGGTCTGCTCAGTCTGGAACAGATGCATCATCTGACTCTGCAAGACGAGAAAAGCCCTGTCCGTCCACTCACACCCCGTCCTCAGAAAGGCCAGCCGCAGGCGTCCCAGGGCACGCCAACCATGGTGGAGGTGCTGAGCGCCCTCCATCTCAAGCTGCCCAACGGCTCTGGTGACGTGCTCACCGAAGAGGTGATCATGCGCATTCTGGCCGACCATTGGGGGCTCCCGTTTTACAAAATCGACCCGCTGAAGTTGGATACCGAGATCGTCACGTCCGTGCTGCCACGGGCCTTTGCGGCGCGCTATGGCGTGATGCCCCTCAGCGTCGAGCGCAATGTCCTGACCGTCGCCACCGCAGATCCGTGGGAGTTGGAGACGCTGGACCACATTAGTAAGCTCACGGGCATGGAGATTAAGACGGTCGTCAGTCCCAAAAGTGACATTCTCAAGGCCATCACCGAGTTTTATGGCTTTAAGATGTCCGTCAATGCCGCTGAACGCCGCCATCTCGATACGCAAAATAGTGACCTCCGCAATCTCGAACAGTATACGAAGGTGCGCTCGGTCCAGGATATCCAGCCCAACGACCGTCACATTGTCAATGCCGTCGATTTTTTGTTCAATTACGCCTTTGATCAACGGGCCAGCGACATTCATATCGAACCCAAACGCACGCAGAGTATGATCCGCCTGCGTATTGACGGTGTGCTCACGGAAATCCACCGCATGCCCCGCGTGGTGCACCCGGCATTCGTGTCGCGCATTAAGACCCTGGCGCGTCTCGACATCGCCGAAAAGCGTCGCCCCCAGGATGGTCGGATCAAGGCAGAATATCGCGGCAAGCAGATTGAAATGCGCATCTCTACCATGCCCGTAGCGTTTGATGAAAAAATCGTCATGCGTATTTTCGACCCCGACGTCTTATTGCAAGATCTCCAGCAGCTGGGGTTTAACGATCAGGAATATCAACAGTATCTCTCCTTTATTACCCGCACCCACGGCATCATCTTGATTACCGGTCCCACCGGCAGCGGCAAAACCACGACGCTCTACTCGACTTTAGAACGCCTGGCGACCTCTGAGGTCAACGTCACGACGATTGAAGATCCCATCGAAATGGTGCATGAGCAATTTAATCAGGTCGCGGTCCAGCCCACGATTGGGGTGACGTTCGCCAACGCCTTGCGCACCATTTTACGTCAGGATCCAGATATTATCATGGTCGGGGAAATCCGTGACTACGAGACCGCCGAGCATGCCATCCATGCGGCCCTCACCGGCCATCTCGTGCTCAGCACGTTGCATACTAACGATGCGCCGTCCTCCATTGCCCGGCTCATTGATATGGGCGTCGAACCCTATCTCATCGAATCGACGCTCATTGGCGTGGTGGCCCAGCGCTTGGTACGCAAAATTTGTCCACGCTGCCCCGAAGTCTATACCCCCGGTCCCGACGTCTGGGCGGCGCTTGGCCTCCCCGTCCACGCCGGGATCACGTTCAAACGAGGCGCCGGGTGTGTGCACTGCCGCATGACGGGCTATCTGGGGCGGATGGGGGTGTACGAGATCATGCCGGTGGATACGGCCATACGGGCCTTGATCCATGAGCAGGCGGCCCCGGCGGCTCTGCAGCAGGCAGCGCGCCAGGCGGGCATGAAGCTGCTCCGTGAGAGTGCCTTGCAGAAACTGCTTCTGGGACTCACCACCGTGGAAGAAGTCGTGCGCGTGACGAGTATGTATTAGACTGGCAGCCGTCAATGACGCCAGTCACGTGGCACCCCGGCCTGCACGGCTTGGCGGTCGAGGGCCCCCAGTTCGGTGCGGAAATAGCGCAACGTGCGTTCCAATTCTGCCAGAGAGCGCCCGGCGAGATGCTGTTGCAGGCTGTCAAGCTGGGTGCGATAGAAGCGGAATTTCCGTAGCCACCAGTCTTTCGGACGACCGTCATACAATGCTACCGTCGCGTCCTGGGCCAGCGAGGTGAGGACCAAGCGCTCAGTACTGGCGCTGATCGTGACCTGAAAATTGTCCAGAAACGACATCCCCAGTAACCCATCCAGTCCAGGCGTCGCATCATACACGATCACATCCACATCCGTCGCCGTGGCTTCACCCACCGCAATCAATGGCACTTTGAGCATCGCAGCAAAGAAGACTCCACTCGCCGAGCGGAGGGGAATCACTGCTGCCTGGCTCACATCCAACCTGAGGCGGCGTGCTGCTGCCGTGGACAGGACGGTAAACTCCGCGCCCGTATCCACCAGGAGGCGTGTCAACACCTTCCCATCAATGACTGCCTCCACCAGCATAGTATTGCCATCGCGGTACAGTGGCACGGTATAGCTCAGTGGGGTGGCGGAGCGCACACCGGCAGGGGGTGTACGTGTGGAGAGGGGCCTACTGGGCAATGGTGGGATGCTGGTACGCTCTTCGACGCGACCGCGAGACCCGTCAGGAATACCCTCAACGGTATCGGACAGATGCACCTTCCCGTGGCGATCCACCCATTTATACATTTCTGCCGAGGCGGGGGTGAGCCCCAGGAGCACGATCAGCCACATCAGACGAGCGCCAGACACCATGGGCTTTCTCCTGTGGAGCACCACCAAGCGCGCCGCAACATTACGGAGCCTGCACAGCTTGACGCCATGATTATGGCGCATGATCCCGCGCCAGAGCAACCCCGGAGGCCGTGCGGGCGGATGGGCGCCCCGCTAGTGTGCCGCGTTCCCCAGGGGGATTTCCCGGAAAATGCGAAAAGGGGCCTCCGCCTCGCGCCAAATCAGCATACAGGATGCCAGGGTAAACTGCACCGGCTGCCAGGTGGCTTGGAGGGTCTCCAGCAGGGCGTGTCGCGCCTGCCCAAGCGTCTGGGCGACGCTCAGATGCGGCGTAAAGCCGGCGGCAAAGCGTGCTTGCTCCGCATAAGCCGGCAAGGCGGCGTGCAGCGTGGCGTGTAAGGCCACGAAGGCGTCACGGGGCTCAGGTGCCAGCCAGATGGTGGACTGCCCGCGGGTGTGGGTAAAGGCATGGAAGGTGGCCAGCGTCACCGCAAACGGTGCGAGCTGTTGCCCAACGTCGATCAACGTGGGCAAGACGGCATCGAACTGCTCATAGGGCGCAAACGGATAGAGGAGCGTCACGTGCGGCATCCAACGCCGCACGTTGCGATCGTGCTGGCGCCGGATGGCCTGGATCGGTTCCCACACCTCCGGCGGCGGCATGGCGACCACGGCGGTGTGGTGCGTTTTCAGCGGCATACACTCCCCTTACGGCGTGGGCTCGTGGGCCGAGGGAAAGACCGGTGGGCGTTTCTCTTGCAAGGCCTGCAAGCCTTCGGTGACATCGTCGGTAAAAAAGCCTAGCATCTCCAGGGCCAGGGAATGCTCAAAGATCGGCCCGGCCTGGCGTAGCCAGTGGTTCAGCGCCCGCTTGGTCCAGCGTATGGCCAGTTGCGGACCCGTGGCCAGCTTGGTGGCGACTTCCATGGCTTTCGGCATGACCTGTTCCTGCGGCACGCACAGACTCACCAGCCCGATGCGCTCCGCCTCGGTGCCATCCAAGAAATCGGCCGTCAGCAGATAATACTTCGCCTTGGCCATCCCGCACAACAGCGGCCAAAGGATGGCCGCATGGTCGCCGGCGCCAACGCCGAGACGCACGTGTCCATCGGTAATGCGCGCCGAGGCGGACATGATGCTAATGTCCGCCATCAGAGCCACGGCCAGACCGGCTCCGACCGCGACGCCGTTAATGGCCGAGATGACGGGCTTGGCCAGATTGGCGATGTTGTAGACCAGGTCGGCGGCTTCTTTCATGGTGCCGGCGATGCCCTGGATGTTCCCCTGGAATGCCGCAATCGTGTCGAGATCCCCCCCGGCGGAAAACGCCGGTCCGGCACCGGTAATGACCACGACCCGCGTCGCCGTGTCCTCGGCAATGTCCAACCACACATGCGACAGCTCCCAGTGCAGGCGCGCATTGGTGGCATTGTAGACCTCGGGGCGATTAATCGTGATCAGTAAAATGCCGTGGTCATGGCGTGTGAAGAGCAGGTGCTGGTACTGGCTGTAGTCCATCATGATGGGCTCCCCGTTACGAGAAAGGGGCACGCGGCGCGTTGGCACCAGGCGAGGGCACAACCTTGGATGATCGCGTGGGGCAAGGCGCTGCTTCAGAGATCGCCCGGGCGTTGTAGCCTGGCAGCTCTGCTGCTGTCAACCCATAAGAGCGGCGAGACCGTCTGCATGTCAGGCGTGGTCGCAGTCTCCCGCAGGGGTGCCGGGCCGTGGCTTGCCCTGCCACACGGCGCGCTTTATGGTGTCGAGCCATTCTGAACGCCAGCAGCCGACACTCGACCGAGATGGGCTGCAGCGCTTCGTGAGCGCCACGGCGCAGAGCCTGGCGCTGGCGTGAGAGGTGGCCTTCTGCAAGAAAGCGCAAGATGATCCATGCTGGGGTGCGTGAATTATGACAAGCTGTGCACGCGCCTCGCCAGGAATTGATCACCTCCAACTGCCACCGCCTGGCGCGGGCGTTGCTACGCCAGGGCCAGCCCGCCGCGGCTCGGCCCTATGCCCAGCGCGCCGTGGACCTCTTCACCCGCCTCGACTCGCCCAGGCTTACAGACGCCCGCGCCACACTACGGGAGCGCGGCGTGAGCCGGCCTCAGGCCAGGCTGGCGTTCTATGCCTGGGGCGCTCAGCAAGACAGCCCTGGCCTGGGAGAGCAGGCCAGGGCTGTGGCTGGAGTACAACGACGCACACCTCCCCTCGGTCTGACCTGGGCGGAAGGTCAGAGCACCGCAGGCTGGGCTGCCAGGGCAGCTATAGGTGTTACTGCTTGGCGTGTGGTCGTGAGGCATCGCGGCGTTCATCCACGACGAACCCCTCTGCATCGCGTAGCTGAATGGTCTCTCCGGGTGCCAGGTGATACATGGCAAACGTTTGATCAGCGAGTGTTGCCTGGTCAATTTGCAAGCCGCTAAAGACCCACGCCGGGCTCTCATAGGACTTGCTCCAGATCGTAAAGGCCACCGTCTCTCCTTTCCCTCTAGATCTTCATATGCCGCAGGCGTAGCGAATTCGTCACCACCGACACGGAGCTCAGCGCCATGGCCACAGCGGCCAACATGGGGTTGAGCAAGACCCCGAAGGCCGGATAGAACACGCCAGCCGCCAGGGGAATGCCGACGATGTTATAGACGAAGGCCCAGAACAGGTTGATTTTAATGGTACGCATCGTATGGCGTGACAGGGCCATGGCGGTGGCAATACCCCGCACATCCCCGCTCATCAGCGTGATGTCGGCCGCCTGCATGGCCACGTCGGTCCCGGTACCAATGGCAATGCCGACATCGGCCTGCGCCAGGGCCGGGGCATCGTTGAAGCCGTCACCCACCATCGCGACGCGTTTACCCTCCGCCTGAAGTTGCCGAATGTGCTCTGCCTTGGCCTCGGGGAGCACTTCGGCCAGCACCCGCGTTATGCCCAGGCGCTGCCCGATCGCCGTGGCGGTGCGCTGATGATCGCCGGTGAGCATCAGCACCTCTAAGCCCATGGCCTGCAACGTTGCCACCGTCTCTTTGGCGTGCGGTTTCAGGGTGTCGGCCACGGCAATGAGCCCGGCGCTGCGTCCGTGGATGGCCACGTAGATGGGAGTTTTACCGGCGCTCGCCAGGCGCTCAGCGGTCTGTGGCAGATTGCCGAGCCCCACACCGGCTTCCTGCATGCACAAGGTATTGCCCACCAGCACTGGCGAGGTGCCCACCGTGGTGCGAATACCGTGACCGGGCAGGGCCTCAAAGTCGTGACTCTCTTCCAGCACTAAGCCGCGCGCCCGCGCCGCTTCTACGATGGCCTCGCCGAGCGAGTGCTCGGAGCCACGTTCCGCCGAGGCCGCCAGACGCAGCACCTCCGCTTCGTCAAAGCCCGCTTGGGTGACGATGTCGGTCACCATCGGCTTGCCCTGCGTGAGGGTGCCGGTTTTATCGAGCACAATGGTCTGTAAGGTGTGCGCCGTCTCCAGACTCGGGGCGTTCTTGAACAACACCCCGAGAGCGGCGCCTCGGCCGGTGCCGACCATAATCGCTGTCGGGGTAGCCAGACCCAGGGCACAGGGGCAGGCGATGATTAGCACCGCTACGGCATTGAGCAGGGCAAAGGGGAAGGCGGGCGCGGGGCCGAACCAGGCCCAGAGGACAAACGTCAACGCCGCCATGCCCAGCACCGCTGGCACAAAGATACTCGCCACATAATCGGCCAGGCGTTGGATAGGCGCTTTGGAGCCCTGCGCCTCGTGCACCAGGCGGATAATCTGCGCCAGCACGGTCTGGCTGCCCACGCCGGTGGCCAGTAAGGTAAAACTGCCGGTCTTATTGAGCGTGGCCCCAAACACTTCAGCGCCCGTGGCTTTTTCAACGGGCAGACTCTCACCTGTGAGCATGGATTCATCCAGCGTCGAGTGCCCTTCGACAATGCGGCCATCGACTGGCACCTGCTCCCCTGGACGCACCAGCACGAGGTCACCGGTCTGCACCGCTGCGACCGGCACATCTTCCGGGATGCCGTTGCGCAGCAGGCGGGCGGTGTTGGGCCGCAGCTGCATGAGGGCGCGGATGGCCGTGGAGGTCTGCCCACGCGCCCGCGCTTCCAGGAGACGCCCGAGGAGGATCAAGGTAATGATCACCACCGAGGTTTCATAGTACACATGCGGATGCAGGTCATGTCCCACGGTGAACAGCCCCGGCAGGAAGGTGACGCCGACGCTATACCCATAGGCCGCCGAGGTGCCGAGGGCGATCAACGTGTTCATGTCGGCAGTGCGGTGTCTGAGCGTGGACCACAAGCCCTGATAAAATGGCCAGCCGACCCAAAACTGCACCGGCGTGGCCAGCAGGAACAGGAACAGCGGATGCGCTAACCAGGCCGGCATCGCGAAGAGCATGCTGCCCATGGACCCTACCACCACAGGCAGGCTCAGCCCCAGACTGACCCACAAACGCCGTTGCAGCGCCGACAGTTCACGTGCCTTGGCCTGGTCGAGACTCTGCTCCAGCGGCAGGGCGTCGTCCGCGGGCGTCGCCAGCGTCTGATAGCCCGCCTGGGTAATGGCCTGGTACAGCGCCCGCAGCTCCACCTGGCTGGCCGCGTAGGTCACTGTGGCTTGCTCGGTGGCCAGATTCACCTGCGCCTCGGTCACACCGGACACACGGCGCAGGGCGCGTTCGATCGTCCCGACGCAGCCCGCACAGTGCATGCCCTGGATGGGGATGATCGTATGCTCCAGGCGCACCTGATAACCGCTGTCCTGTACGGCTTTGACCACGTGCGGCAGGCTCAGGTTGGCGGGCTCGTAGTGCAGCGTGGCGGTCTCGGTGGCCAGGTTGACCTGCACCTCGATCACACCGGGCAGGTCGTGCAGGGTTTTTTCGACGCGGCCCACGCATCCAGCACAATGCATGCCGCCAATGGACAGATCGAGACGTTGTGTTTCCACGGTCGTTCCCCCTGCGGGCACCGCACATCGGGTAGCCCACGCGTACGTACCACATCGGCCAGAGCACTGTGCTTATGATACCGTGCCAGCGGCAGTCCGCCAAGTACTGCGGTCACGTGGGACGGGGCGTCGGCGTGCTCCCGCTACGGTCGCAGGGCATGGCGTGCGCGACTGGCACGGTCATGCAGCCCATGTTGCCTGGTCTGGCCATGTCCTGGTCTGCTGAATTGCGTGACCTTCTGCCGCAACTCCCCAGAGGCAAACGCCTCGGCGATACGCCGGACATGGGATCACCTCCCCTCACAGCCTCCTTGACGGAGAGATGACTGGTCATAGAGACTGGACATATGAAAACAATTACGCCATCTGTCCCGACAACGTGTGAGTTGCCCCAAGAGGCACTGCGGGGCACCTTACCGATTCATGGGGATCTTGTGGCACCTGTCTTATCGCCTGATGCCTGGGAAGTAGAGGGAGAGCCCGCAGGATGAGGGGGCTGCTCGATACCCATATGCTGTTGTATTGGATTGATGCTCAGAGCCGCCTTGCAGCGGCACAGACGACCTTCATGGAGCAAGTCAGCCCGGAGAATCCGCTGTGGGTGGCAGAAATCAGCCTGTGGGAGATTGCGACGCTGTGCACATTGGGTCGTATTAACCTATATATGCCCTTGCGAGACTAGCTGGAAGCCGCGACCGCACCTCCCTTGGTCCAACGCGTCGGCATTTCTCCGGCTATTGCTGCAGCGGTGGCGGCCTTGCCTCCCCGGTTTCATCGTGATCCCGCTGATCGGATTATCGTGGCGACCACCCAGATGCTCGGCGCAACCTTACTCACGCACGATCAGCGCATCATTAATGCAGGGCTTGTGCCTACGCTGGCCTGACCCTGGCGTCGGATCGGCACACCTGTGTATGAGGGACGCCAGTACCGTGTGCCGCATTGCCTACGGGCAGTACTGGCGTCGAGCTTAGTAGAGATGGCACGCCACCATATGCCCTGGCGTCATCTCTTTGGCCACGGGTTCCACGACGGAACATTCGGGCTTGGCCATAGGGCAACGCGGGTGAAAGCGACAACCACTGGGGGGATTGATCGGCGAGGGGACTTCACCCTGCAGAATGATTTCTTCGCGGTCAATTCTCCCCGCGCCTATGAGCGTAAGTGCACCATGTTTTTCAGGCTATAGCACGATTCTTGGCGACAATTTGTAAACACCAGTAGAATCTGTTTGGAACTTCTCCAATTTCTGACGAAACGATCTCAAATCCGTATTCACTCAGGATTGCAGGGTAATTATGGAGATAGTTATCATAAGGTCCTAATATAATCAAAGAATTGTGGGGATCAATCTCTTCGGGTTTTATTACTCGAAAGAATGTGGGTGATTTTGCCGCAGGCCACCATCCTTCATTGAGGATACTATATTTTGTAGACTTTGATAACGCGTTGAAATATAGACGCAGTTCTTTATTGGTAAACAGTACTGAAGTTGAGGAGAAGAGGACAAGATCACCCTGGAGTTTGCCCTGCTCAAATAGATCCAGTGCGTAGCCACTCATAAAAGACCAATTATCGCTCTGCGGTAAGAGGGAATTGAGTTCTACAAGGTTCGACTGAAAATCAACCGATACAAAACTGACACTTGGATTTCTTTGTGCTAAGTAACTTGAGATAATATCAACTCGTGCTCCAACATTGCCCATCGTTTTGATACCATTTTTGGGGTCAGTGAGCAGTGGCAGGCATAACGAGGCTGCCTTGGGATACATCGCAGCCTTCCCAGGAGAGGTACTCAAGTCATTGTTGATATGTAAGGAGGGGCGAAAAACATAATCATTCGTTACAATCTCTTCTTCTTGCTGTTGCATATCAGTAATGTCTCGTGGCGTGAGCCGCATCTTCTCTTTTCTGTCATGTGCCCTGGTATAATTCCTGGCAAATTCTAAGGAAGAGATTAAAAGTAACCCAAATTGTAGCTTTAGATAATGAATAAATCCTATAATAATATTATATTTTACAAAGTCCTTCAGTGAGACATCCACTTTTGTCTTATCATCTCACCTTACGCGGAGCCCTGTACGGGGGTGAGGGCCCGTAAAGTGGCGAAAGCGGAGCGGAGGGCATTGAGGTAGAGTTTGGACTTTAGGGCAAAATGATGAAGCTTGGTCCTCATTTTCAGCCGCTCTAGTTTAAT
>SXND01000179.1 GCA_005777235.1 Pseudomonadota bacterium | reverse complement strand
GGTGTCCTTTTCCAGGAGACACCTGGCCTTCTCTGCTTGCGGAAACACCGGTAGCAGAGCGCAATGGATGGCCAAACTACCCAAAACTCGTTTCTCGAAGCGGACATCTGAGGCGATAGCACCAACAGCGGGAATTGCTGCTCTCCCAACACCTCCAAGTCACCGTCTGCGATGTAGAGAAACACACGGCGAGAACGCTCTGTCTCGAACATCAAAGTGTGATGGGCCTCTAACTCTGACAGGTAAATGGTTGCATCCGTGTGAAAGGTGACGACATCTGGAAGCCCCTGCCCGGAGGCCACCGGGAGCAGGCGGTTCTTACGATTCACTCCGGCAAACGTCTTCTGGTCATAGCTCGGTGCCAGACTACTCGTGTCGGGATAAATCCATATCTGGTGAAAGTGGACAGGGACGTTACCCAAATTGAACTCAGAATGCGTGATACCCGTGCCTGCCGACATGCGTTGGACATCACCAGCCCGAATGACGGCCATATTCCCAAGACTGTCCTCGTGTGTGACTTCCCCCTCGAGAATGAGCGTGATGATTTCCATTTCCTCATGCGGATGGGTTCCAAATCCCGTTTGGGGCTGGACTACGTCATCGTTGAAGACCCGTAGTGCTCCAAATTGGATGTTCTCAGGGTCATAATACTCGGCAAAGGAGAACAACCAATAGGTTTGGAGCCACCGAAAGTCTTTGAAGTGCCTATCGTTCGCCCGAATGACCAACATCATCGTGTTCTCCTCTAGGAGCCTAACTCTGTATTCGACTGAAAATATAGGCATCTATGATAAGATGCAGGCATCCAATACTAGATGCAAGCATCTATATGTAGAGACAACATGAGCATCCACATATAGATGCTTCTTCTCTTAACATTGGTATCTACTATGAGATGCTTTCTCCTCGACAATACAGGTTGCCAACTTGAGCGCTACCACGTACTCGTCGCGCAGCTCCCACACTTGACGGCGGCGATTCCACTTCCCACCCATCTGTTGCACCTGTTCCCGCAGCGTCTCCTCGGCAAAGTCAACGCGCACCCCCACCATCGCCTCCGCAGCACCACGCGGTGGGGGCGGTTCCCACGCACATTCCGCGACAAGTAATGCCACAGTCTTGCACCGCTTCTTCCGCTGCGCATCGTAGCGCTAGCGCACGCAGACAAGACGGTCCCTATACTATGAGAGCAACTGCTTCATATATTTCTAGCCTGGTTTGAGATGTAAACGCGTTCGCCTCATGCCGACAGCCTCCCACACTTCCCAGGGCTGCTCAAGCGTTACACGCGATAGTTGGCCTTGGCGTTGCCTGGCGGCTCTTGAAGCTTTTCCCCCGTGTCCTTGGAGCCGAACATGCGGGTCTAGGGACGGCTATGCAGACTGCCAAGCTAGCCGCCAGCACGCTTCACCTGCAAGCCGCGTGCGCTCAAGGCGACGACAATCCGCTCCCGATGGTCGCCCTGAATTTCGATCACGCCGTCTTTGAGCGTGCCACCCGCCCCACAGAGCTGTTTGAGTTGTGTGGTGAGTTGTTGCAGGGCGTCAGGCGCCAGGCGCACGCCGGTAATCACCGTTACGCCTTTGCCCTTGCGTCCTTTGGTCTCCCGGCTGACGCGCACCACACCATCTCCGGCGGGCACCGCAGCGCGTGTACGGCAGGTGCAGGCGGTGAACGGCTTGCTACATGTGGGACACATCGTGCCAGAGTCTGTGGAGTAGACGGTACGACTTTCTTGCCTGGATGGTCTGTTCATGGCGCCTCTCTGCCGGCCAGCGCAGTGGCCTGGACTGCTGCGGGCAGCACGGGCAGCAGGACACGAAACTCTGCGCCCGGTTGTCGATTTTCCACCTCGACCCTGGCCTGCATTTGGGTTGCCAGAGCCTGCACCAGCGCAAGACCGATGCCCGTGCCCTGCGTGTGACGGGTCAGCTCGTTTTCCGCCCGATAGAACAACTGAAAAATGTGCGGCATCTGGCCTGGGGCCACACCCGGACCGTAATCGCGCACAAAAAAAGCCGCCTGGGGTTCGCGGCCTGGGCGCAGGCGCAGCCCGACGTCGAGGCGTTTGGGCGCCGCCTGGGCCGCGAATTTGAGGGCATTGTCTACCAGGTTAATCATCATCTGCACGAAGGCGTCTTCGTCCGCCATAACCGTGAGAGCGGGGGTGGCGTCGGCGTCACCAGGTGCGTCGAGCACCAGAGCAAAACCAGCGGCTTCCACTTGGGTAGCGATTTTGCTGCGCACGAGATCGAGCAGCTGATGCAGCGTATAGGTGTGCAGCGTCAAGGGCTCGTCGTGGTTAGTCAAACGGGCCAGGCGCAGGACATTGGTGATGAGCCGTGACAGACGCTCGCTCTCAAAGAAGATAAAATCGTAGTACGTCTGACGGCGGGCCTCGTCAGTCACCCACCCGGCCCGCAGCATTTCCCCATACATGCGAATGGATGTCAGGGGGGTTTTGAGCTCATGGCTTACCGCGGACACGAAGTCACTGCGTTGTGCCGCCAGGGCAATATGCTGCATGCCCACACGATAGAGGCCGTAGTGCCCGGCGAGCAAGACGCCAGCCAGGCTGAGTGCTAACACATCCACAATGGTCGCTCCCGTCCCGCGTGGCATGTGGGCGATGCTGAACACGGCTTCGAGAGCGTCGAGCGGCGTGTCGAACGGGGCGCGATAGAGTGCCAGGCTGGTGACACGTGTTGGGTCCGCGGGCGACAGCACCACGAGCGCGGTCTCCTGCGCCTGCACGGTAAGGGCCGTCAGTTGACCGAGACTGGTGCCCTGATGACTGGCGGTCAGTATCGGCTGCAGAAACGCCGTGGTTTCAACGATAAAGCCCTGGATATAGCGCAGATTGTTGCGCCAGGCTTTGCGGAAGAAGACGAGATGTCCACTCGGCAGCACGGCACAGCGCAAGGGATCGACCTCGCTCTCAAACGTCAGGATCCGTACGGCGCCTGGGCGCTTTTTTCCCTGAGCTTCAGGCAGCGCGGGGCCTGGCTGATACCCGGCATCACTACTCGCACGGCTGCGCTCGCTGGGCACGGGAAGCGTATTCAAACGTTCCAGCGCGCCCTGCACCTGTGAGGCGGTGGCTTGTTCCGGGAGTGCGACCTGTTCCTTCCGGCTCCCACGCCCGGCGGCGGTTTTCGTGGCGACGGCTTTCTGACTCCCAAGCGCTGGGGCGGCAGGCTCCGTAGGAGCCGATGGTGGCAGGGGGGCCTGCTGGCTATCGCGCAGCGTCGCATCTTTGCGGAGTTTTGGTGCCGTCTGGTCGCGCTCTTCCTCCAACAAGCGCCGCCCCGCATCCAAGCCCTCACGCCGCTCGAACGCCTCTGGCGTGGGACGCGGCGGCAGCGTTGACGGCACCGCCGTCTGCGGTGTGGCTTGATCGCGTGGGGTGCCGGACAGCAAGATCTGCTCGATCTGGCGCCGTAGGGTCAGGCGCTTTTCCAGTTCAGGAGCCCCAAAGCCGAAGCGGGAGGCGTTGGCGGCTAGGTCGGCGGCACTCAACTCTGGCAGGACAGGGGAGTGCACACTGCCATCGGGATTAAGTTGGAAATAGCCCAGCAGGCCTGGGATGGCGCTGTCCAGCGGCAGCGCCGACAGCGGCGAGGTCGTGACCGTCGTGCCCTGGAATAGCGGATTCGTCGCAATGTTGAGAAAACTGTATTCATCAAAGGCGCGCTTCTCCTCGATCTGTAGCACCTCGGCGAGCCGTTGGTTGATGTGAGACAACACGTCCTGCGCGGCGCTGCGGTACTGATAGACCATTTCGCGTGACAAGTGGGTATAGACGCGATGGAGCAGAAGCCCCAGCGGCAGCGCCACGCAACACAACGCGCTGACGACGAGCAGCCGGAGACGGCGGCGGGCGGCGGCGCGGGTCCCACGATGCAGCGGCTGGGTGCGGCGGTGGCGCTGCCGCCATCGGTTGCGGAGTGACCACATGGCGGCGCGTCTACGGTTGGGTGAGCAGTTTATAGCCTGCCCCGCGCACGGTGAGGAGAAACTGGGGTTCTTTGGGATGCGGTTCAATTTTGCGGCGCAGTTTCGCCATATGAATATCGACGGTGCGTGTCTCCAGATGCGAGGCTTTGGCATAGCCCCAGACTGCGGCCAACAGCTCTTCGCGTGACACCGGGCGCGCACTGTGCTGTTTGAGATACAGCAGAATCTCGATTTCCCGCCGTGTAAACACGATGGGCTCGGGATGCTGCCCCTGCGTGCCGACCAGGTTTTGCGTGTCGATATGGAGGTCGCCGCCTAGGTGCACGTGCGTCTCCTGCTGGCGTAATTTGCTGGAGCGCCGCAGCACGGCTTCTACGCGCAGCACCAGTGCGCGCACGCTAAACGGCTTGCCGACATAATCATCGGCGCCGAGGGTCAGGCCGGTAATAATATCCTCGTCGGTCGTTTTCGCGGTGAGAATAATCAGCGGCTGCTCGCGGCTGTGCTGCCGAATGGCGTTACAGACGGCAAAGCCGTCCATGGTCGGCAACATAATGTCCAGCAGGATCAGGTCATAGCTCCCCGCCAGGGCTTTGTCGAGTCCCACGCGCCCATCCTCGGCCGTGTCCACGGCGTAGCCATGATAGATAAACAGATCGGTCAGGCCAGTGAGGATGGCTGGCTCGTCTTCGATAATCAGGAGCTGGAGTTTGCGCATGTATGACCCCTCTCCACGGCGTACGTCAGGGGATGCTGGGAGCGCGCCTGGTCACGGTATGCACCAGGCCGTCCGCTCGGGCATCCTCGAGGCTGAGTGCAGATGCGATGGTAGCACTGGCACCCCAGAGGCACAATCCCCATGGCATGCCACATGAAGAACGTATTGTTCTAAGTAAAAATTCGGTAAAATGTGCCAACAGTCTTTTTACACATGGCGGTCTACACCGTGGCGGCCTGCCGCTTTACACTGATGCCTCGTGATCGTGTCACCCGAACTCTTTCGCAGAGAGGCTTCCCCATGACACCACTTGGCAGCCGTTTTACGCACCTGATGCGCTCCCCACGGGCCACGCTTGGCCTCTTTACCATCCTCGCCCTCGGCACAGTGGCGGCGGGACTCTCGCCCCATCTCGCTCGTGGTGGCGGCGAGCCCGCAGCCCCGCTGCCACCGGCCAGCCCGCCGGTGGTCGTGGTGCAGCCCGATCCGCAGGGCATCCGACTGACTGGGGCCCTCGCCCAGTCCAAGCTCCTCCAGGGCAGCAATGGCGTCGTCTACCTTGACATCAGTATTGCGACGCCTACCAATGACGGTGCGGCCCCAGTCCGGCGCGCTACCGATATCGTGGTTGTCCTGGATCGCAGTGGCTCCATGGCCGCAGATAACAAGTTGCCGTACGCCAAGGAAGCGGTGCGTAGCCTGGTCGGGCGTTTGCAAGCCGACGACCGCTTCGCGCTGGTGGTCTTTGATAGCAGCGCGACCGTGCAGATCCCCCTGAGCCCAATCACCGAGAATATGCGGGCGCAGATTCTCCGGCACGTGCAGGGTCTGCGTCCGGGCGCTTCCACCAACATTGGTGCCGGCTTGTTGACGGCGCGGGCCTTACTTGCAGGCGACGGTGGCCCACGCAGCCGCCGGGTCATCCTGCTCTCGGACGGTGAGACGAACGTCGGCATCGTTGATCCGCAAGAGCTGGGCAAGATCGCGACCAGCTTCAGCACGCATGCCGCCGTGCTCTCGACCATTGGCATGGGGCTGGAGTTCAACGAGACCCTCATGGCCGCGCTGGCTGATTATGGCATGGGGCACTATGCGTATCTCGAACACCTGGCCACGCTCGGGGATATTTTGCAAAAGGATGTGAGCGCTGCACAGCAGGTATATGCCAACGCCAGCCACGTGGAGTTTACGCTTGGGGCAGGGGTCACCATCACCGATGCTGGGGGGTATCCACTGGAGACCACCGACGCCGGGACGGTCCGTGTCATGACCGGACAACTCTTCGGTGGGACGCAGAAACGTTTTGTCGTCACCTTGCAGGTGCCCACCACCCATGTCGGTGATGTGCGCCTGGGCGCCGCGACCTTACAATACACCACCACGCAGGGCCCGGCGCGTCTTGCTCTACCCGCCGAGGGCTTGCAGGTGGCTATCCTCGAAGCCTCCCGCCGTGACGAAGCCGTGTCGTCCATGGACAAAGATTTACAACGTCACATCTGGGAAACCAACAACCTGGGACGCACCCAGAAAGAGCTGAGCACCTGGTTGCGCCGTGGTGAGAAGCAGAAAGCCGAGGCGGCAATTACCCAGTATCGCGACGCCCTGAAAGAAGAGGAAGCCCGGACCGGGGTGCCGATGAGCAGTCCCGAAAGTTTGCAAAAACTCTCCGACATGGAAAAAGACCTCGGCAACGCCTTTACCGGACCGGCGGAGGAACAGGCGACCAAACGGAACCGTGCCGCCAAAGAGCAACACAAAAAATCGTTCCAAGGGCAGCGCTCATATTAAGCCTGTCCCCGAGAGGAGCCCTCGTATGACGCTCGTGCAACGCCTCACACGTTTTATCAAGGCCGATTTGCATGGACTGCTCGATAGCCTCGAAGCCCCCGAGGACATTGTCCAGCAGACCATCCGCGATATGGAAGAAGTTCTGGGGCAGAAAGAGCACCACCTGAGCGCCTTGCGCACGCGACTGCAGCGGTTGCAGGCGGAGCAGCACGACCTCGCCCGCGTCGCGCCGGAGATCGACCATAACATCGACCTTTGTTTCGAGGCTGGCAATGAAACCCTGGCGCGGACCTTGCTACGCCAGCGCTTGGACACCAGGCAGCAGACACAGCAACTCAGCCGCACGCTGGAAGACGTGCAAGCCCAGTGCGGCACCTGCGAACGGACCATCGCCGCGCAGCGCGACCAACTCGCTGCGGTGGTCGTACAATACCAGCGCTACAGCGCCACACGCCAGGAGCCTGCCAGTGCTCCGCCCGCGACGGCGCCGTGGGGGCGTCATAGCAGCGTGACGGAGGAGGCGGTGGAACTGGCGTTTCTGGAGGAAAAACGTCGCCGCGCCAGACAACCGCAGGCAGAAGGAGCGTAGCTATGACGCGTCCCACGGTGATGGAAGGTGTGCTGGTGGCACTGCTGGGCAGTGTCGTGATGGGGCCGCTGGCGCTGAGTCTCGGTCTGCTCCTCGGTCCTGCCCTCGCTGCACAAGCCAGTGTGGCCGTGCTTGTCTATGCCTATATTCTCTACACGTTGGCCAGAAGTGGCCGCACCACGGGTCGTGTCACGCTGGCGCTGCTGAGCGCCATGCTCCTGCTGGGCAGCGTGGCGTGGGCCACACGTTGGTCCACGGTCGTACTGCTGGCGGTCGCGCTGCTGTGGGCGGTGCGGGCCTGTGTCGCCAGCCGCAGTCTCGTCGCTGCGGGGTTACACGGCCTGCTGTGTCTCCTCGGGCTGGCCGCTGGTCTGTGGACCTCTCGGCACAGCAGCAACTCCGCGCTGGCGGTCTGGAGTTTTTTGCTGATCCAGGCGTTGGGAGGGCTCATCCCACCCTGCCTGCCACGCTCCACTGCCCGCCCGCATGGCGTGCACCGAGAGGCGGACCCGTTTGTCGCAGCCCATCAGGCAGCGCAGCAGGCCTTGCGTCATCTTGAGGCGCACGCACGGTAGCGCTCACGCAGACGCCACGCCGCCGGGACGTCGAGCTTCTCGCTGTCACAAGGAGAGCGCGGCGCGGGTGTACGATGACCGCTGGCAGCGCAGTGCCAGCGGCCACGCACTCCGGGCGGCGTAGCCGTGCGGCTGCCCTACGACGCGGCTCCCACCGCTTCCAGCTCTTCGAGCGGCGTATCTTCATACTTCAGTAAACCAATCTGCGCATAGTGCGGACGCATACGCTCGCCCAACAGGCCAATCGTCTTTAATGCCGAGGTCACGCGCGTAAAGGACGACAGCTGCATCTGGCTACGCCGGGCGGCGTCACCCATGGCCTTGCGGCAGGCGTCGACTGGCAAACCGATGGTTTCCCAGGCTTCCTTGGGGTACGTACGCCCGCGGAGCACCGCACACAGCTCAAAGGCATAGTCTTCGCGCTCGTGGCGTTCGGCCTCAGACAGGGCGTCGCGGTAGATATCGCGTAGCGACAGCACCCCAAAGGCGAAGTGCCGCGCTTCGTCTTGACGCACAAAATGGAACAGCTCGCGCAGCAGGGGTTCCTGGGCCGCCTGATACATGCGTGAGAACAACCCCAGAGCGAGTCCTTCGAGCACCACTTGCAGCCCGAGATATTTCAGATCCCAGCGCGACTCGTGCAGGATCATCTCGAAGAGGCCTTTGGTGGTGTCCGAAAGGGGATATTCCTGGCCCAGCTTTTCGTGGATGTAGCGATAAAACACTTCGGCGTGACGGGCTTCGTCGACCACCTGCGTGGCGCCGTAGAGCTTGGCGTCGATCCACGGCACCGCCGAGGTCAATTGACTCGCGACAAAGATCGCCAGTTGCTCGCCGTGCAGGAACTGGCTAAGGTTCCAGGTCAGCGTTTCGTAGCGTAGGCGTGTCTGCTCCTTGGGCGTCATGCGGCGCCAGATGTCGGAATCGCGCAACAGCGCCACGTGGGGATTGATGTCATCGTCCAGGATGATGCCTTCCGGGTCCACGTCTTGCCCCCACGGCAGCTGCGTGGTGGCATTCCACTGCTCACGCTTGGCCTTCTCGTAGAGGGCGCGTAACTCGGGGTGCTCGACGTCGTAGTGCCACGTCATCACCGCGTCGGTGACCGTCTGCACGGCCCATGTGCCTGTTCCCATCCTCGGCCTCCCGGTAAAATGCCCTTGCACAGCTGGCTATCTATTATATATGATAGACCATATCGCCCGTGCCGTCAAGTGCAAAACACGCCGTGGTGCGCAGCTTACGCCACAGCGCCCCGCTGTGCGAGGTGATACCCCAGACGCAGGCCATGGATCAGGACCGTGACGACGGCCCAGAGCATGCACGCGAGAAAGATGGCGTGCGACCATCCGGCCCAAAAGCCACCAAACATCATCCAGGCGTAGATATTGCGCCGTCCGGCCATGAGACGAAAGGTGCGGTCAAACGTGCCCAGCTCGTCGAGTTGTTTGTGGAACACGGCCTGTCCGGCGGCATAGAGCAGGTTGTCCAGCACGTCACTGACCATCAACACCCCACCTATCCACCACCAGGACGGGTCATGGGTGCTGGTGGCGAGAAACGCCGTTATGCTAAGATACCACGCGTGTTCGACAAAAAAGTCGAGCACATGTTCCAGTTCGCCGAGACGTGAGGTCTGCAGTTTGGTGCGCGCCAGTTTGCCATCCACGCCGTCAAGCACCGCAACGGCATAGGCGAGGCTGATGCCAAGACGCAGCCAGCCATGCCAGAACAGCCAGGCAATGCCAAAGCCCAACAGGCCGGTGCATAGACTCACCTGGTTGGGGGTCATGCGGGTCTTGCAGAGCCAGAAGACGAGACGATTCTCCAAGATCGGATGAATGAGCAGCGCCGGCAGATCCAGAGCGCGCTTTTGGGACGCCCGAATGAGTGTATGGGTGGCGGCATCGACGGTGGTGGGGGTCGTCACCGGCAGGACGTAGAACGGTACCAGGCCACGCTGGGCGGGACTATACTCCTCTAAGGTCTCCGTCCGTAGCACGGGGCTATGGTGCAACCAGGCCTCCAGGCCAGCGCTGGCCCACAGGTCAAGCTCAGTGGACGACAGACGCGCCGCCGCGGGCAGCGTGTCCGTTGGGGCCTGCGGCACGGGCAACCAATGGGGGGACGGCCTGCTGAGGAGTTCCGTCAACAGGCGCGGATCGATCAGGCAATCCCCCCGCACCACGAGGCACTCGCCCGGCGGGCCCAGCTGGGCCCGCAGTTGGACGGGGAGTGGGCGGTCATCACGTGGCATGACCTGGAGCAGGGCATCGTGTGGTATCCGGGACTGTTGCAGCACCTCGGGAAGAGACGTGGCACCATGCAAGGAGAAGGCACGGATCCCACGTCGGTATAATTCCTTGATGTGCCGCGCCACTAAGGGCAATCCACCAACCAGCGCCTGCGCTGCCGGGACGTCTGACATCAGGATGACGGCTGGAATTGTCATCAAAAGACCTCGCGACACTCCGTCCTTCAGGGCGGAGAGGAAAGAGGTTGGCCAGTCCGCTGGCCAATTCCCCAATGGGCGCGCAGCGACAAGAGTGTGTACTTATAGCGCAAAACCCGCTAGACTTTCTGCTAGGGAAACGAAGCTATGAACCCGCGTGCGCCTCAGTGCAGAAGCGAAGCGCCTCTGAGCGTTACTGGCCAATACGCTTCGTATGAGCCAGTCCGCTGCTCTTGAGCTGGCCATACGTGCGATGGCGAAACGTGAGGGCGTGCAATGATCCAGCGTCAAGGCTACCACTACCGGCTGAAGACGACGCCCGCGTTGCGCCGTTCCTTGGCGCAGTACGCTGGCGCATGCCGCTTTGTCTGGAACAAAGTGCTGGCCTTGAACGAAGGGCGTTACCTCGCTGGCGCCCCCAGGCTGACCTACTACGAAGCCGCGTGGTTGTTGACCCAATGGCGGCACAGTGAGGAATATGGCTGGATGGCACAAGTCTCCATCCATGCCTTGCAGCACTGCCTGCGTGACCTGGAAAGGGCGTACACCAATCTCTGTGCTGGGCGTACCGCCCCCCCGCGCTTTCGCAAGAAATTCTTGTCGGACAGCTTCCGGTTCCCTACGGACTTTCAACGTGATGGTGATAGGCTCAAGTTGCCCAAGATAGGCTGGATGCGGTTTTGGAAGAGTCGGGAGATTGAAGGCACCATAAAGAACGTCACCATACGCAGGGACGGGAACCACTGGACGGTCGCGTTTCAGACGGAACGCGAGGTTGAAACCCCCGTGCACCCCAGCACAAGCGCTCTCGGCATTGATCTGGGGATAGCGACCTTTGCCGCCGTGTCCGATGGCACGCTGTACCCGCCCTTGCACGCCTACCTTCGTCTCCAAGCGAAGCTGGCCAAGGCGCAGCAACGTATGTCTACGAAGGTGAAGTTCTCCAAGAACTGGCAGCAATGCCAGACGGTGATACGCCGTATCCACGCCACCATTGCCCGCTGCCGGAAGGATTTTCTGCACAAGCTCAGCACCACCATCAGCAAAAACCACGCGGTGCTTGTTGTTGAGAATTTGCAGATAGGCCACATGTCCCGGACGGCACGGGGCACGGTGGAAGACCCTGGACGCAACGTGGCGCAGAAGACTGGGCTGAACAAAGCGATTCTTGACCAGGGTTGGGGCATGTTTCGGCAGATGCTGGAGTACAAACAAGCCTGGCGTGGTGGCATAGTACTTGCGGTCAACCCGCGCTACACGTCCCAGACCTGTCCCCAGTGTGGCTGTCTCTCTGCCAAGAATCGCCTGCAACAAGCCCTGTTCTCCTGTATCGACTGTGGGTACACATCCCATGCCGATGTCAACGCCGCCCAGAATATCCTCGCTCTCGGGCAGAGAGAGAGGTTAAACGCCTTCGCGCTACGCACGTAGCGCTAGGAATCCCCGTCCTTCAGGGCGGGGAGGATGTCAAGAAGAGGCCTCCCACCATGGCGGCAATGGCATGCGTGTCTCGCAGTATATTCTGTCGCTCTTGTTCGTGGCCGGTCTCTGCTTACTCGGGAGCATGGTGTGGCGCGTCGGCGTGACTGACCTGCTCACCAGCTTCCAGGCCGTTGGGCTGTGGATTGTGCCATGGATCATGTTAGAGAGTATCCCGGTGTTGTGCCATACTGCGGGCTGGGCGGCCTGTTTTTCGACCGGCCACCCCGCGGTGTCATTTTGGCGTCTGTGCCTGGTCCGCCTCGCGGGGAGTGCGATCAACCAGGTCACGCCCACCGCGGCCCTCGGCGGCGAGGTGGTCAAGGTGGTCTTGCTGGAATCCACGATGCCGCGCGAACACGCCACCGCCGCGGTCATCATTGGCAAAGCCAGTTTTACCATTGCCCAGATCATGCACTTTGCCCTGGGCACCTTGTATCTCACCAGTCGTTTACAACTCCCGGCTGAACTCCGCTGGTCTCTTGTGCTGACCTTGAGTCTCATTGCCTTGGGCCTGGTGGGCTTTGTCGCCTTCCAACGCTACGGGTTATTGTCCCACGTGTTGCAATGGCTCAGTGGGTATAACATGGCGCCGCGTCATCTCCAACGTTGGCGCCAGCAACTCCTCCCCCTCGAAGCGCAGATGACGGCCTATTACACCACCCATCCCTGGCGTTTTGTGCGCTCACTGGGCTGGCATTTCGTGGCCTTCGCGTGTGGGAATGTGCAGAACTATCTGTTGCTGCGTTTGTTGCTCGGGACGCAGGCTCCAGGACTGCCTGATGCCATCATGGTGACGGTCACCAGTGGGATATTGGATCAGATGTTTTTCCTGGTGCCTGGGGGACTGGGCACCTTTGAAGGTATCCGGTCAACGATGTTAGCGACGGTAGGTGTAGCCCAGGTGTACGGCTTGGCTTTTGGGCTGCTCTCCCGCCTGCAGATCATGGTTTGGAACGGGCTTGGCCTGCTGGCGTATGCCTGGCATACGCACACCACCAAGCGGCAGGATACCCTCCGGCGGGTTGACGCAGGCGCCGGTCACAGCCTGCCGTGACGGATCCTACTGCCGCGCGGCATCCGGCGGCTGGCGCCGGGCCCGTGAGGTGACGATGCACCAGGCGACGGCAAACGTATAACTCCCCAGCGTGGCGGCCCATAAAAACCAGTGCAGCTTATCGAACAGCGCCAGCACCGGCAAGAGGTAAGCAAAATCGCGGCTGGCCAGATGCTCGTGCACCCGCACGAGAGCACGCGGCATTTTTTGACGCTGTAACAAATAGGGCAGATACACCGCCATGGACACCAGAATGCCGCCGAAGGTCAAGCCGCCCAGTATAAAGTACAGCATGTCATACTCACGGCGATACAGCCCCAGGGCCAGGCACGGAAAGAGAAACAGGTGCACCACATTATCCATCAGCAGATCAAGCTTGGCCCCGAACTCGGACTCTTGGAAGGTCAGCCGCGCCAGTTCACCATCACAGCCGTCCAGAATGGTGGACAGCAGGAAGAGCAGGCTTCCGAGGATTGGCCACACCGGCGACGGTTGGGCCAAGAGCAAGGCCCCCACGAGGCCAATACTCGCCGACAACACGGTAATCTGATTTGGCGTGATGGCGGTGCGCATGAGGCGCTGCGTTAGGGCTTGCGACAGGCGCCGATCGAAGGTGCGCAGCACCGAACTGTCGCCGTCACGCCCTACGCTGCGCAGCAGTTGCCCCTCCGCCGTGCTGACGCTTGGTGCCAACGGCTCGCTGATCACGCACCACAGCCGCTGACTGACATCGAGCGCGTGCACACGGGACTGGGCCATCAGGCGCGTGAGAAGGAGCGTCTGCGGGGCCGCTGCGGCCAGCCCTTCGGGCAGGAGTGGGCTCAACAGGGAGCCGGCGCAGCGCAGGATGCCGGTACTCCGGTAGGCTGGAGCCCCATGTGCGGCATTGGCGACGACATAGCCCTCATGCACGACGAGATCGGCTGGCGTCGCGGCCAGGGCCGTCGTCACCCCGAGCGTCGGAGCGGGCGCGTCCTGCAACGCCAGCAGCAGGCGGTGATCAAAGACCACCGGCATGGTCACCACCAGCACGTCCTCGTGGGGGAGCGCCTCACGCAGGGTCTCCGCCGCGGTGTCGGTGGCATCGTACACCTGCCAGGTGAGGTGCCGCAGCTTTGGCGCGGTCGCCAGACTCGAATGCACCATCTGGCCACCATGCGGCACGCAGACAATCCAGCGTCGCACGCCCGCCTTGTGACCACTCAAGAGCATGCGCTGCAACAGGGGTACCCCAGCGATCTCGGCAAACCATTGGCCCTGGGAGACGATGATGACCCCCGTGGTACTCGCTGGCATATCTAAGTGTTCCTTATCGCAGGGACCATCCCGCGCGCGGCCGCAGGGCGTTCCAGGCGCACCACACGCAGCAGCAACGGCAGGATGGTAAACACGGCCAGGAGATTGCTGCTCACCGCCACGGCCAACAGCAGCCCAAAACTAAAGATGCCCGCATGATGCGCCACCATGAGACTGCCAAAACCGGCGATCGTCGTCAAGGTCGCCAGGAGCACCGCTTTCCCCGTGCTGTGGGTCTGAGGCTCCGTGGCTGTGCCCTGCGACTCGAGCACGCGGTCCACCAAGTGGATACCATTATCCATCGCCATGCCCATAAACAACGGGATGACAATAAGATTGGCGATATTGAGCTGCACGTCCAACCAGGCCATGAGCGGCACCATCCACAGCGCCGCCACGCCGAGCGGTACCAGGGCCAGCAGGGCAGGTTTCAGCCGCCGAAAGTGCAGCCAGGTCATGCCCACAATCGCGAGGAAGGCGTAGACCCCACCCCGGACGTAACCCTGTTGCATATTGCGGATGGAGTAATACGCCACGACCGGCGGCCCCGTGACATCGGGGTCAATGCGCTGCATCTCGCCGACAAAGGCCTGCATCGGGTCACGTTCCCAGATCGTGCCACGCGCGAAAATCTGCAGCAAATACCGCCCGCTTTTTCCCACAAAGCGCTCACGCAGGTAGCTTGGCACCTCGTCGATGGTCACTGGCCCGGCGGGATGGCTGTTGCGCTGTAAGAGGGCCAGTTTGGTGGCGAAGTCGGCCATCAAGCTGCGCTGGAAACGGTCGAGCACCTGCTCTGCAACGGCTGCCGGGAGGCGCCGGAGGTGCTCCTGCACGGCAATCAGGGCCGTGCGCGCGTTGGCCAGCGCTGTCTCAGACGGGCGCTTGTGTGGATCCCAGTCGGTGGGCGGGCGCTGCAGCTTGAAACGGATTTTGTCGAGGATGGCGCTGAACTCGTCGACCGCCAGCGGAGCCACCTTCTCCCAGGCACCTGTCACGGCATCAATCAACGGCGCCGCCTCGGCCAGACGTGCCAGACGCGCCTCTTGATCCGTCGGCAGGACCGAGGCCAGACTTTCGACGCGTTCGACCAGCGGATGCGCCGCAAACTGCGCCTTCTTGCGGTGCAGCTCGTCGAGGGAGGCTGCGGTGCTGAGGGCGTACCACGAGGAGCGATCGGAGGCGTCGAGGAGACGGTGCTCCCAGACCACAGACTCGGTTCCCTGAGCTTGCAAATTGAGCAGGTTATAGTCAAAGCGTGGCCAGGGTACGCCGTACAAGCCCAGCAGCGTCACGGCGCCAATGCCCCCAAGGAGCAGACGTGGAGAACGCCCCCACCACGACGGCGTGCGGTGAGGGCGGGCTTGCCAGGCCGCGCGGCGTGGCGGCAGGGCGCGTGGGCTGATGGCCAACAGCGCGGGCAGCACCGTAAAACTGGCCAGTAAACAGAGGAATTCACCGCTCCCAGCAATAAAGCCCAACTCCGCCAGGCCAGGAAAGTCGGCCAGCATGACGGCATAAAAGGCCAGAATAACGGCAAAGGCGGCGGTCAAAATCCCTGGGCCGGTCTGGCGGGCAGCGATCTCCAGAGCCGTACGAAAATCGTGGCCTGCCGTGCGTTCTTCATTATACCGTGCTACCAGGTGAATGCCGAGATTGTCCGCCAGCCCAATGAGCACCGGGGCAAAGGTCACAGACAAGATGTTGAGATGCCCCACGGTGAGCGTGGCAAAGCCTAGGGCCCAACAAATGGCCAGTTGCAGGGTGACTTGCACCCGTAGTGGACTCCACACCTCCCAGAAAATGGCGACATAGAGCAGTCCCACCCCGAGGAGGGAGAGCACCGCGGCGAGCGCCGTATCGCGTTGCGAGCTGACCATCTCATCGCTGGCCAGGGCGCGACTCCCGGTCACTCCGGCCTGCACATCAGGGAAGTCCCGCCGCAGGGCCGCAAGGTGATCGCGCAGCGCCTGGAGTGCGGGCGCGTGTTTCACAAAACTCTGGTCGGAGTCACGGTTTTCGACCAAGACGAAGAAAAAGCGTTCATGGTTCGAGCTGAGATAGCCTTCCTGGGCCAACACGTCACTCTCGTCGAGGAAAAAGCTGGCCCATGGGGAACGAAACAGGGTGGATGTGGGCTCCGCCAGGGCGTGGGCGATCTCGCCAAACAGCGCCGCGAGGAATGTGACATCGAGCGCCTGGGCCGCTTCGGGCTCTGATGCACTGCTGCCGAGGAAGGCCGTGGCGATGTGCGTGACCAAGGCCTGACTGATGGCCTGGTTAATCGACACCAGCAACTGTTGCAGTCCCGGCGCCTCGGCGAGGGCGGTGAGGATATCCTGGGCATCTTCGAGACGCTGCCGCAGAGTGTGCAAATCCGCCGGTGCGAGTAAGAGCAGCTTTTTGCCCTCCAGGCTGGAGGTGTCGATCGTCTCCACCACCCGGGCAAAATGCTGTGTATCAGCCCGCAATCTGGGCGCCAGGGCCTGGACAAACTGCTTGCCGCGCTCTGGATGCTCGGGTTCGATCACCACCATTAAGGCATCCAGCTCATAAAAATCTTTATCAATGGCCTCAGCCCGCTGGATATAGCGCGCCTGCTGCGACACCAGGGCATTGCGTGAGGTCAGAAATTTGAGATGGGTAGAGGTGTACCAGATGGACGCCACAGCGCACAGCACAGCCACGCTGAGGGTGAGCCAGGGGAAGGCGATGGACAGCCGGACCAGCGCCCACACACCACGTTGACCAAGTTGCCGTAGCCCCTGCACGTATGCTGTCTCCCCGCGCCAGTCCAACCTTTGCCAGTCGTACGCCCCGGACAGCATACCGCATACGGTCCCGTCCGGCAAACGCGCACCGCCACGGCAGGGCCATGCAGGTGTCCACGTGGGGCAAGCCACAGACGCAATCTTCCTGGGAGCGCCGGCGTCCCGCCCGCTCCGGAAGCAGGCGAGACCCCACGCTCCCAGGCCCAGGCCAAGCCAAAACCAACGATGGCATGGCCCTCCTGCATGGCGTCAGCCAGCACGGGCAGTGGCGGCGCATTTTTTTTCTGACACTTTTGGAGCTGCTGCGTGTTGCTAAGTACAAGCGCACAGAGCGCCGCCAACACCATCACCCAAAGGAGCCGAGACGATGCAACGCTTGTTGAACGCCATCGCCGTCACCGCCCTCACCACCTGGTTCGTCGTCAGCCCCGCTGTGGCCTTTGAGGCCGGTGGCGTGAAGATCAAAGGCAACGTCGAGCAAAAGGTCGATACCGGCACCGCCCTCAACGTCGCTTTGGGCGCCCGGTCGCAAGCCGGGCAAAGCATTGGCACCATCCACGGCAGCACGGAAATCGGTGGCAATGTCAAGCAGACGGTAAAAACGGGCACGGCGCTCAACGTGGCGCTGGGTGCCCGTAGCAAGGCCTGTCAGGAAATTGGCACCATTGGCGACAACCCTGCTTGTAAGTAACCTACGCCTGGGAGCGCGGGCGTCCGCGCCCGCGCCCCCAAACCTCAGAGGTCGGTATGCGACATCAGACATCACGCCGTGTGTTCTTGTTCCTGCTCCTGGCCCCCGCCACGCACGCCGTGGCGCAGGGCGTGCCGATTCTAAACGACGGGCTGTCACGCTGCGCCATTATCCAGGCTTTGCGGGGGCACATGCCGCCAGACTGCACCGCCTCCCCGACGAAAGAGATTGTGTTCACCACCCCGCCGCCAGCCCGCGCCGGCGTCCCGCCGGCGTTTGCCACGACGTTGATTCAGTTTGCCTTTGATTCCGCCACCCTCACCCCGGATTCCCGCCGACCGCTAGACACCCTGGCCGAGGCGCTCAAGGATCCCTACATGGCCAACCAGGTGATCCGCGTTGAGGGCCATACGGATAATATCGGCACGGCGCTGTACAACCAGCGCCTCTCAGCCCAACGCGCCCGGAGCGTGCAGCAGTACTTGCATACGCAGCATGGCATTCCCCTGGCGCGGCTCCCAGCGGTGGGCAAGGGGTTTAGCGCCCCGTATATACCGCAGAACCCAAGCGCTGTGCTGAATCGGCGGGTGCAGTTTGTCAACCTCAGCCAGTGAAAGGGCAACGCCATGTTATTGTCGATCCTGGATCGGTTGTACCCTGGGAGCGCGGACGAGACGCCCGCATC
>SXND01000030.1 GCA_005777235.1 Pseudomonadota bacterium | reverse complement strand
TCCAGCAGTGCGCTCAGCCCGGTAGCCGTGGTCGCCCCAAACGACGCCAGCAAGTAGTCGGAATACAAATCTGCTATCGGTTGTGATTTCATACGGGCGATTCTACACTTTTTTCGTTCCAGTCGCGTAAGGTGAGTGGCTAACAATTGTTTCACCGGAACTTCTTCCTGAATAAACCTTTATGTCGGAACTTTTTTACTCTAACCCCCTATAGATAGTAGGAGACCTTTCCTGCGAATCCCCTCTAGGAGGGTTTTCCCAGGAAGTTTTTCCGGTATAATAACCTCTGCATAGGATCCACGGGGAGTTTCTCAGGAACTGCTCCATAGTATAATCTCGTCATCCGTCTGTGGAAAGTGCACGGAGGTTCGATCCTCTGTGCTACAGGAACAACGACCAAAGAAGCTCCTCGACCAGATGCGGGACGTCTTGCACACGCAACATGACTCCATCCGTACGGAAGATACCTACGTCGATTGGGCGAGGCGCTTTATGCTGTTTCATCAGAAACGCCATTCCAAAGAGATGGGGCGTGCGGCAATCGAAGCGTTGACGCCGCACGTGGTCGTGGAGCGCCCTGTGCCAGCATCCACACAGAATCAGGCCCTGAGTGCTTTGCTGTTTCTCTACAAGGCCGTCCTGCACCAAGCGGTCGAGTCGATGGACGCGGTCCGCGCGCGGAAGCCCAAGCGCTTGCCTATGGTCCTGACCAAGCCCGATACACTCCGCGTGATTCATGCCTAAAAGCCTAACGCTGGGAGCACCGCCCGCGCTGGAGGCCCAGCGGGACGGCGTTGGGGCCGGGCGGCAGGCCCATCCCGTGGACATGCGCGATCCGCCTACGGCAGCGCACACGCCTCCTGCAACGAAAGACGATCAGCCCACCGGACGCCGATGCGATGATTCCCCTGGCGGCGCATCCGGCCATGAAACCGCCGGTGGCACTGCTGGTCTATGCCTCGGACGCGCCAGCGCGGGCGGTGTATTACCCGTTTGCGGTCTTCTCGCCGGAGTGGCAGGCCTTGCGTTTTGCCTGCCAGCAGTACATTCCGGTGCGTTTTATGGATTTGCCGATGGCTGTGCATCTGGCCCAGGAAGCGCCGGCAGAGGATAGCACGGACGCGGAGACCCCCGACAGCCCGCCAGCGGACCAAGCCGCACCGGGGACGCCCCGATTGCAGCAGAACCCTCTGCTGTATCTGGCCCAGGCCGCCGGGTACGACGACGGCGAACGCTGGTGGGAGCAGATGGTGGAGGAACACCGCGATGGCACGACGCTGTTCGAGGCCATTGCCGAGGCCATGACGGCGCTGCGCCAGTCCCTGGGCGAGGAGGTATACCAGCACGATGCGGCCACACGCCAGCGTGAGCGCCAACGCGAAGCCGCCATGCGCCGCGCCATCCGCACCGCCGAGCGCGACGGCCATACGTGCATCGCCGTGGTATGTGGCGCCTGGCATGTGCCGGCGTTGCTGGAGCGCTCTGCCATTGCCGAGGACGCCGCTTTACTCAAGAACCTGCCGCAGATCAACATGGCGAGCACCTGGATTCCCTGGACGCACGGACGCCTGCAAAGCGCCAGCGGCTACGGCGCCGGGGTGCGCGCTCCGGGCTGGTATCGCCATTTGTGGGGCAGGCCCACACACGTCTCCGTGCGCTAGCTAGCTCGCGTGGCGCGGCTGTTACGGCGGCGCGGCCTGGATGTCTCCTCGGCCCATCTCATCGAAGCGGTGCGCCTGGCCGACACCCTGGTGGCTCTGCGCGATCGCCCCCTACCGGGTCTGGAAGAGTTGACCGAAGCCACCCACGCTGTGCTCCTGGCCGGAGATGCCTTGCCGCTGCAACTGATTGAGCAGCAACTGCTGGTTGGCGAGGAGTTGGGCCGCGTTCTGCCAGAAACGCCCGCCACACCGTTACTGGCCGATCTGCATCAGCAACAGTGCCGCTTACGGTTGCGCGAGGAGGCCACGCAGCGCGAGGTGGTGCTAGATCTGCGCCAGGCGCGAGATCTGGAGCGCAGTAGCCTGCTACGCCGTTTACAACTCCTCAACATCCCGTGGAGGCAGAACGCCGAGAGTGTGCGCGGCAAAGGCACCTTTCAGGAGAGTTGGCACTTGCAGTGCCAGCCCGAATTTACCGTCAAACTGATCGAAGCCGGCGTGTGGGGCAACACCATCGACGCGGCGGCGACGGGTTACGTGGTGCAGACCGCGCAACAGCACAGCAGCTTGCTCGAACTAACCGTGCTGACCAGCCAGGTGATGTTCGCCGATCTCCCCGCCGCCATCACGGTCCTGATGCAGCGCCTGCAAGCGGAAGCGGCGCTGCCCAGTGACCTGACGCACCTCATGCTGGCCTTGTCCGCCCTGGCGCGTTTGTTGCGCTATGGTGATGTACGCCAGACCGACGCCGGTATTGTAGAGCACATTGTTACCAGTATGCTGACGCGTATCTGCGTCGGCCTACCGCATGCCTGTCACAGCTTGAACGACGAGGCGGCAGAGGCGATGGTCCAGCACCTGCGCACCGCCCACGACGCCACCACGCTCCTGGCCCAGGAAGCACTCCTAGCCGACTGGCAGCGCACGCTGCGCCAACTGGCCGATCTGCCCAGCTTGCCGGGCGTGGTGCAAGGGCGCTGCTGTCGGCTGCTGTTCAGCAATTCCCGGAGGGCGACCAAACCCAGTAACCACACCGGCCTCCCAGTTAGCTTTTCGTAAACATCCATACGATAATACGCCTCTGACTGGAACCTTTTGATGGCCTCATGATGAGGTGTGCCATGGCGATTGTTGCTCCCAAAGCACGCAAGTATCTCTGGGCCGATGCGCTCTTCCGCTTGGTGCGAAGCGGCTTTGCCAACATCGCGGATGATCGCTATGGCGATGCGGAGAGTTCCTTACCGGATGCCCTCATGTCGGCGTTCGCCATGTTTTCGCTCAAAGCCCCTTCGCTGCTCGCCTTTGACAAGCAACGGGCAGAGGGCAATTTGGGGACGATCTACGGCCTTGCACATGTGCCTTGCGACACGCACATGCGGGAGCGACGCGATCCGGTGTCCCCGGAGTCGCTACGGCCGTTGTTCAAGAGCGTCTTTCGGCAACTCCAGCGCGGCAAGGCGCTTGAAGCGATGGTGTTTCTGGATGGCCACTAGGTAGTGGCCCTTGATGGCACGGGGTATTTTTCCTCCCCGACGGTTCACTGCGCCTCGTGCCTGCCCAAGGTCCACCGCAACGGTGCGCTCACCTATGCTCACCAGCTGTTGGGCGCAGCGATTATCCCTCCGGACGTGCGGGAAGTCCTGCCGCTGATGCCCGAACCGATTATCAAACAGGATGGCACGGCCACAAATGATTGTGAACGCCAGGCGGCGAAACGCTTCATGGCCAAGTTGCGCCAAGACCACCCCCACCTCACGTGCATCATCACCGAAGACAGTCTGAGTGCCAATGCCCCCCACATCGAGACCTTACACGATCATGGGCGGCATGATATCCTCGGGGTCCAAGACGGCGATCATGCCTCTCTCTTCAAACAGGGGCAGGCGGCCGAACACGCTGGGCGCGTGACCGCATACGAGCGGCATGACCGCGCCGCGGGTGTCGTGCATCAGTTTCCCCTGGTCAACGACGTGCCCCTTCATGCATCGAGAGCGGACGTGCGAGTGAATTTTATCGACTCTTGGGCAATGGGCACGGCCAAGGTCCCACACTTCAGTTGGGTGACGGACTTGCGCGTGAGTAAGCGTAACGTTTATCAACTCATGCGCGGTGGACGGGCGCGGTGGAAAATTGAAAATGAGCCGTTCAATACCCTGAAAAATCAAGGCTACCACTTTGAGCCTAACTACGGGCATGGCCAGCAGAATCTTTCCGTGGTGTTTGCCACGCTGCTGCTGGCGTTTCTGGTGGACCAAGCCCAATAGTTGTGTTGTGCCTTATTTCGAGCCGCATGGGCGAAACTGGGCAGCAAGCGCCTGTGGTGGGAGCGCCTGCGGGCCTTGTTCTCTGACTATCACCTCTTGTCCATGCGCGAGTTGTTGGAAGCCCTATTGTACGGCTATCAGAAGCATCGCCCGATCTTGATCATGGATTCCTCGTAATGTCCGCCTGTTACCCTGACGTCTCTATTGATGAATCCGGCGACTCCCATGCGTCACTGGCATTGTCTGCCCAGATCACGCAATGGGCTTGTTTTCACCCCGTTACTACTCCCCTTTTGATCACCAGGCAACGGGCGTCGAGGCAAAATGGATCATCACCCCCACGCAGGTCACGCTATTGACATGAAAGGAAAAGGTTGCAAGGCTATGAGCGGGAATTGCTGGCTGCTGTTCGACGCCGGTCTGCTGACCGCCGCCGACACGGCGCAACGTTTGAGCCTGGCGCTGTCCGTGGCCAGTGCGCCGGCTCAGGCTGCAGCCTGGCTCGATGGCTTCTTGCGTCAGAGCGGCCAGATTCTCGTGCACGACGCCACGCTGTGGTCTATGCTTGATACCTGGATGACGCATCTCCCCGCCGATGCCTTTATTGCCTTGTTGCCGCTGCTGCGGCGCACCTTTGGGACATTTACCACACCAGAACGCCGGCAACTCGGCGAACGCCTGCAACAGGGGCCAGGTACGGTCCATAGTGTCACGCCGGGTGAGCCCAGCAACTTTGATCACGCCCGGGCCGCAGCGGTGCTGCCCTTCTTGGTACAATTGTTGGGCTTAGAGCCATCCGGCTAAGGGCGACATTGCCCAAGAGCCGGTCGCCCCGGTAGTACAGTTATAAGCCCTAAGAGGAGTGTGGATGAGCACCACAGACGAACGCCGGCGCCGCTGGCGCTTAATCCTGGGCAGCACTGCCGCTGAGGCGGTGCACTACACCCTGGCGGGCCAGGACGTGCGCCTGGATCAATGGCTCGGGGCGCTGTACGGCACTGGCGACGACCAGCAGGACGGTGGCGCACGGTCGCAGTCGCGCCGTGGCGGTCTGGGGGCCTCGCCGCCCAACGTGGCGCAATGGCTGGGCGATATGCGGCAGTTTTTTCCGTCCTTGGTGGTGCAGGTGATGCAGCATGACGCCATTCAGCGTCTGGGTTTACGCCAGCTGCTCCTGGAGCCGGAGGTACTGGGCAATGTCGAGCCCGATATGCATCTGGTGTCCACCCTGATCTCCCTGAAAAATGGAGACATTTAACTCAAGATAGATTCGCGAGCTTTCCAGGCAAAATAACTGCTTGATTTCGCATAGGTTTTCTTTCTTCAAAATATCTCAAGTTAAGAGTCTCGAAAAATGTCATCCCCGCCAAAGCCAAAGCCACCGCCCGTCAGGTCGTGGCCACCGTGGTCGAAGAGCTGCTACGTAAACTAGCCCAGCCCACCCGCGAAGCGGTGGTTGGCAGCCTCAATCGCTCGGTGCGCAATCGCCGCCCGCGCTACCACGAAATTGACTGGCCGCGCACCATCCGCGCCAATCTCAAGCATTCCCAGCCTGAGTACCACACGGTCATCCAGGAAACGCGCCTGGGCTTTGGACGCAAGCGCACTGCCCTGCGCGATATTGTGCTCTGCGTCGACCAGAGCGGCTCCATGGCCGCCTCGGTGGTCTACTCGGGCATTTTTGCCGCCGTGCTGGCCTCGTTGCCGGCAGTGAGCACAGGCCTGGTGGTGTTTGACACAGCGGTGGTGGATTTGACCAACGCTTTGTACGACGATCCCGTCGATCTGCTGTTCGGGGTGCCACTCGGTGGCGGCACCGACATCAACCGCGCCCTGGGCTATTGTCAGGAGCACATCGAGCGCCCGGCGGAGACCATTCTGGTGCTAATTAGCGATCTGTATGAAGGCGGCAATCAGCCGGAGATGCTGCGGCGCATGGCCGCTCTGGTGCAGTCTGGGGTGCAGTGCATCGCTTTGCTGGCGCTGAGTGACGACGGCGCGCCGAGCTACGATCACGCTGTGGCCGCTGCCTATGCCCGTATGGGTCTCCCGTGCTTTGCCTGTACGCCGGACCAGTTTCCCAACATAATGGCCGCGGCGATCGCGCGCCAGGATCTCAACACCTCGGCGGCGACGCGTGGGATCGTCACCACACGGAGTGCCACGTAGACTCCATACGGCCGCGGACCCGATACCCCTGTCATCAAGAGACACATCTATGCAAGCATTGTTTGATACCGTCCGTAACACCTGTACGCCGGGCGACTGGTCGCGTGGCGTGGAACTGAGCCGTGGCGGCGCCGCCATTGTGGCCCACGCCACCAAGGATGAGATTCTCCTGCGTATTGCCACCCCCAGTGGCATGCTATCGCCCACCGTGACCCTGTGGCCGGAAGACCGAGAATGGAACTGTACCTGCAGGAGTATTGCCGAGGCCTGCGCGCATGTGGCGGCGGCCGTGATTGCGCTGCACCACGCCCCCAAGACGGCGCCAGGTCAGCCGCCCCTCCGTACGGAGGCCGCCAGCCTACGCTACGGTTTCAGCCGGAGCCCCAACGGCCTGCTGTTGACCCGCCTGGTGGTCCACGGCGCGCAGATCCAACCCTTAGAGGGCACGTTAGCCGGACGGGCTGGACGCCAGCACGCCGGGCCGCCACTGGTGACGACGCAAGCCGATATGGCGGTTGAGCTGGCCCTCGGTCCTCGGTCTCAGGGCGTGGTGCCGCGGGCGGTGCTGCCCAAATTGTTTACGGCACTCCGACACTGCAATGACGTGCGTCTCGATGACAGGCCGGTCACCGTCTCCAACGCGCCCCTGGGCTGGCGGATGTGCGTGGCCGATGAGGGTCAGCATCTGCGCCTGTTTATTGAGCCAGAAACGACACTGACGGAAATGTTTGCTCACAACGTCGTGCTCTGCGGTGATACCCTGCGCCTCATCGCTGAGCCGGACCTGAACGCCCGTGAGCGTGCCGACTTTGCCACGGGCCGTCTCTATAGCACTGCCGAGGCCCAGGAGCTGGTCACGGACATCCTCCCCGCCCTGCGTACGCGCTTCCCCGTGGAGCTCCGCACCACCCGCCTGCCCGAGGTCGTCACTGTGCCGCCACGCATCCTGCTCGAAGTGCAGCGTGACGCCCAGACCCTCGTGGTCCTGCCCACGCTGGTATACGGCGAGCCACCAACGGCCCGTATTGATGCCGGGCATCTGGTGCATCTCGGTGGTGCCTTGCCACGGCGTGATGCAAGCGCCGAGCAACGCTTGACGCAGCACCTGCGCCGCACCCTCGGGCTGACGCCGGGCCACCGCACGCGCGTGCCTGCCGAAGAGGCTATCGGCTTGAGCGCCAAATTACAGACCTGGCAGGGGGAAATTCGCGGCGATGCGCACCGGACCTTTGTGATGGCGCCGCCGCTCGTGCCCAAGATGCGCCTGGATGTGCAGACCTTTGATGTGTGGTTTGAGGCCGACAGGGCGGGCAGCGGCGCTGCTGACTCCGCGTCCCGTGTCAGTGCTGAGGCCGTGATGCGTGCCTGGCGCCAGGGTGCCTCCCTGGTGCCTCTGGCGGAAGGTGGTTGGGCGCCACTGCCGACGGACTGGTTGCAGCGTTTTGGACAGCGCGTGGCGGATCTGCTGGCGGCACGCGCCGCCACGGGGGCGCTGCGGCGCTATGCCCTGCCGGATCTGGCCCACCTGTGTGACGACCTCGAGCAGCCACCTCCGCCCGAGTTAGCCCGCGTCCACGCGCTTATCGAAGACTTCCAGGGCATTCCGGAGGCCCCGTTGCCTGACGGCATCAAGGCCCATTTACGTCTCTACCAGCAGCAAGGGGTGAACTGGCTGACCTTTGTCCGTCGGGCCGGCCTTGGGGCCTTACTGGCCGATGATATGGGGTTGGGCAAAACGCTCCAGGCCCTGTGCGTGCTGCGTGGCCGCACCCTGGTGGTGGCCCCGACCAGCGTGCTGTACCACTGGGAGGATGAGCTACGCCGGTTTCGCCCACAGCTGCGTGTCGCCATTTATCATGGTCCGCAACGTGCGCTGGATGCCGACGCCGATGTCACTCTGACGACCTATGCCATTCTGCGTCTGGATGCCGAGGCGCTGGCGCAAGAGCGCTGGGATACGACCGTGCTCGATGAAGCCCAAGCCATCAAAAATCCCGATAGTCAGGTGGCACGCGCCGCCTACGGTTTGCGCTCCCGCTTTCGCTTGGCGCTCACCGGCACCCCGGTGGAAAACCGCCTGGAAGAGCTGTGGAGTCAGTTGCACTTTCTCAATCGTGGCCTGCTCGGTGGACGGCAGACGTTTCAGGAGCGCTACGCCAAACCCATCGCCGGCGGCTTGCCCGGCGCCGCCGCCGCGTTGCACGAGAAGTTAAAACCGTTTGTCTTGCGCCGTCGTAAGCACGAGGTCGCTCCAGAACTCCCTCCCCGGACAGAAATCGTCCTGCACTGTGAGCTCAGTGCCGAAGAACGGGTGGTCTACGATACCGTGCGTGCCGCCACCCTGAGTAACGTGGTCGCTCTACTCAATGCCGGTGGCAACGTCTTAGCCGCCCTCGAAGCCTTGCTGCGCCTGCGCCAGGCCTGCTGCCATCCCGGATTGCTCCCCGGCCATGACGCGGCGACTTCCACCAAGGTGGCGGTACTGATGGAGCATCTTGACTCCGCCGTGGTCGATGGGCATAAAGCCTTGGTCTTCTCGCAATGGACCGCGTTCCTCGACCGTGTCGAGCCCCACCTACGCGCCGCCGGCATGGCCTTTACCCGCCTCGATGGCAGTACACGTGACCGTGCTGGTGTCGTGCGCGACTTTCAGGTGCCGACTGGCCCGCCCATCATGCTGGTGTCCCTGCGTGCCGGAGGCACAGGGCTCAATCTCACCGCCGCCGATCATGTCTTCCTCCTCGATCCCTGGTGGAATCCCGCCGTCGAAGACCAAGCGGCGGACCGCGCGCACCGCATTGGCCAGACGCGCCCGGTCTTGGTGCACCGCTTAGTCACCAAAGACACGGTAGAAACCCGCATCCTGGCCTTGCAGGAACACAAGCGCCACCTCGCTGACACCGCCCTGGCCGGGGCGGATCAGGCGGCTGGCCTCACCCGCGAGGACTTGTTGGCGCTGCTCACCTAGTGCCTTCACCGAGCTGTTGTGCCAGGTGCTGCCCCCTGGGAGCGCCGGGCTCCAGCCCGGCTCCCGAAGCCACGCTGGAGCGTGGCGCTCCCAGGAGACGTCGCACATGCGCTCGGTTGAGGCACTAGCACACTGCCGCTGGTCGTGGGCTCTTGTGCATGGCAGAGGCTGCCCATGCCCGGGAGCGCGCCCATCATGGCCGCTTCCCGAGCGGGCGAGACGCCCGCGCCGGGTAGGCGTTCGCCAACATAGGCCACTCTCCCGCCACTGCAGCGGTTGACAAGCAGCGCGCTCTTGCATAGGATATCTCGATAAAAGATCTTTATCTTATTGGGATAAGACATACAGAGAGAGGCGCCGCCCATGCACCCCTTGCAGGATAAACACTTCACTCTCGCCCACGACGCCCTGATCGGCCTGGTGCACGACGCCTACGCCCGCACGCAGGCGTTAGTCGCCGACCTCAGCCCGGCGCAGTTCGACGTGCCGCTGCACTCCCTGGTCAATCCGCTGCGCTGGGAGCTGGGCCATGTGACGTTTTTCTACGAGGCGTTTGTCTTGCAGATGCTCGGGCAGACGTCCCCCCTCCTGCAAGGCGCGGCAGACCTCTACGATTCCTTCAAGGTCGATCACGACGACCGCTGGTCCTTGCCCCTCCCATCGTTGCAACAGACACGCGAGTACAGACAGCGGGTGCAGGATGCCCTGGTCGAGCGCCTGTCGGGACGGGCGCCCACAGCGCAGGAGACGTATCTCTACCTGCTCTCAGTCCTACACGAAGACATGCATGGCGAAGCGTGCGTCTACATGCGGCAGACCCTGTCGTACCCGGCGCCGCCACTCGGTAGTGCCGCGCCCACGGCCTTGCCCGTCCATCTGGGTGGCGGTCCCTTGCCTGGCGATGTCGCCATCCCAGGCGGCACGTTTTACCTCGGGGCGACGCCAGAACAACCGTTTGTCTTTGATAACGAAAAATGGGCCCATCCCGTGGAGGTGGCGCCGTTCCGTATAGCCCGGGCGCCGGTCACCAATCGTGAGTTTGCCGCCTTTATCGACGACGGGGGCTATACACGCCGTGCGCTGTGGAGCACGCAGGGCTGGGTGTGGCGCGGCAAAGCCCAGGCACAGTGCCCGCTGTATTGGCAACGCCAGGGCCAGGCCTGGGTACAGCGGTCCTTTGACACGCTGGTGCCGCTGCCACCACATGCCCCGGTGGTGCATGTGACGTGGTACGAGGCCGAGGCATACTGCCATTGGGCCGGACGCCGGCTGCCCACGGAAGCCGAATGGGAACTGGCTGCCAGCGCCGAACCGAGCGCTGATGGCCACGGCATGACCGCCCGCAAACGGCGCTACCCTTGGGGCGATACGCCGCCGACGCCTGAGCAGGCTAATCTCGATACCCAGTATATGGGCTGTGTCGATGTCGGGGCCTTCCCAGCCGGTGAGAGTGCCTTTGGCTGTCGCCAGATGGCCGGCAATATCTGGGAATGGACCGCATCGGCGTTCTATCCCTTCCCCGGCTATCTCGTGGATTATCCGTACCGCGAGTATTCGGCGCCGTGGTTCGGCTATCGTCAGGTGCTCAAAGGTGGCGCCTGGGCCACACGCAGCCGTCTGGCGTACAATACCTACCGCAATTTCTTCCCTCCAGCGCGTCAGGATGTCTACGCTGGCTTTCGCACCTGTGCCAGGTAAGAGGAGAACGCGCCATGCACATCGCGCTCATCACCCCCGTCCCGGCGCAGTCCCGGCAGGGCAATCGCGTCACCGCGGTGCGCTGGTCGCGCCTGCTGCGGGCTCTGGGGCATCGGGTCACCATTGCCCAGCAGTATGACGGCACACCCTACGACCTGATGCTGGCCTTGCATGCCCTCAAGAGTTTCGCCGCCATTGCGTGCTTTCACCGCCTCTACCCAGAGCGGCCGTTGCTGGTGGCCTTAACGGGCACGGACCTGTACGGCGACATTCACACCAGTACCGCGGCGCAGCAGGCCCTGGAGTACGCTACCCGTCTCATCCTGCTGCAGCCCAAGGGCATCGAGGAGCTGGCGGCACATCTGCACGCTAAAGTCCGTGTCATCTATCAATCCGTGCCGCGTCCCACGTTTCACCCTGCCAAAGCCAAACACACCTTTGATGTCTGTGTGCTGGGGCATCTGCGTCCGGTCAAAGACCCGTGGCGTACCGCGCTAGCGTCCCGCCTCCTCCCCTCCACGTCCCGCGTGCGCGTGCGGCATGTTGGCAAGGCCCTCAGCGACGATATGGCACGACGCGCCCAGGCGGAAATGGCGGACAATACGCGCTATCACTGGTTCGGGGAGTTACCACGCTGGCAGGCCCTACGCGTGTTGGCACGGAGTCATGTGTTAGTGCTGTCGTCGCTGACGGAAGGGGGCGCCAATGTCGTCTCTGAGGCCCTGGCGCTCGGTGTGCCGGTGATTGCATCACGCATTGCCGGGTCGGTCGGGCTGCTGGGGGACGATTATCCCGGCTATTTTGCGGTCGAAGACACGCAGTCACTGGCCCGTGTGCTCCAGCGAGCGGAAGAAGATGCCGTCTTCTATCAGCAACTCCACACCTGCTGCACCCGCCTGGCGTCTCTGGTGTGCCCGGCGCGTGAGCAGGACACATGGGCCAGGCTCTTGCAGGAGCTGACCTCCTAAGAGCCTGGTGGCCACTTTTCCCAGGGGTGGTGGCACCTGGCCCGTCCGCGTGGCCTCCATATGCACGTCCAGGGTCATGCAGTTGTCCACGTGGGGCAAAAAACGGGCGGAGTTTTCCTGGGAGCGCGGGCGTCCCGCCCGCTCCAGAAGCAGGCGAGACGCCTGCGCTCCCAGGCACCAGCCAGGCTAACACTGAAAACTGTATGGCCCTGATGCCCGCCGCATTTGCGCGAATGCCTCTTGGCAGCTACTATTTCCTCAACGTCACAGCACGCAACACTCCCCCAAACGGACAACGCTATATGGATATAAGCACAACGCCTTCGTATGTCCGGTCGCATCTACGGCAACTGGAGTCCGAGGCCATCTTTATTCTGCGCGAAGTCGCGGCCCAGTTTGAGCGCCCGCTGCTGCTGTTTTCCGGCGGCAAAGATTCGCTGGTCATGGTCCACCTGGCCGCCAAGGCCTTTTATCCAGGCCCCATGCCCTTCCCCTTACTGCACATCGACACCGGCCATAACTTTCCAGAAACCCTGGTGTTCCGCGATCAACTCGTAACGCGGATAGGGGCGCGTTTGCTGGTACGCTCGGTGCAAGATGCCATTGAGCAGGGTCGCGTGGTCGAAGAGACCGGCCCCTATGCCAGCCGCAACGGCCTGCAAACCGTCACCCTGCTCGATGCCCTGACGGAACTCCAATGTGACGCCGCCCTAGGCGGCGCGCGGCGCGACGAAGAAAAGGCCCGCGCCAAAGAACGTGTTTTTTCGCACCGCGACGCCTTTGGGCAGTGGGATCCCACACATCAGCGCCCCGAAGTCTGGCAACTGTACAACGGCTGCAAGCACCCCGACGAGAGTTTCCGCGTCTTTCCGTTGAATAATTGGACGGAACGCGACATCTGGCAGTACATCCACGACGAGGCCATTCCCATGCCGTCGCTCTACTTCTCGCACCAGCGCGACGTCATCCACCGTGGGGGCATGCTACTGGCCGCGTCAGCGGTGGTGTATCCGGTGGGCCAGGAAGCCATTGAGCGCCAAATCGTACGTTTCCGTACCATTGGCGATATGACCTGCACCGGGGCTGTGGAGTCGCGGGCTGCGACCGTGGACGACATTCTTCAGGAGGTGACGTCCGCCCGCGTCACAGAACGCGGCACCCGCGCTGACGACACGCGCTCGGAAACCGCCATGGAAGACCGCAAGCGCCAGGGCTACTTTTAGGAGGTTCCCATGCCCAGCAAATTGCTCCGCTTCAGCACAGCGGGCAGCGTGGACGATGGCAAAAGCACCTTGATTGGGCGCTTGTTGTACGATGCTAAGGCTCTTTGTGACGATCAGCTCGAAGCCGTCACCCTGGCCAGCCAGGCACGTGGCGACGCCTATGTCGACCTCGCCCTGCTCACCGACGGCCTGCGGGCCGAACGGGCGCAGAAGAGCACCATTGACGTCGCCTATCGCTATTTTGCCACGCCTAGGCGCAAATTTATCATTGCCGATACGCCAGGGGATCTACCGTACACGGGCAATATGATCACTGGCACCTCGACTGCCGAACTGGCCGTCATCCTCCTTGATGCACGCAAAGGGGTCGTAACGCAATCCCGACGCCACGGCTTTCTGGCTACCTTGCTGCATACCCCGCATCTCGTGGTGGCGGTCAATAAGATGGATCTGGTGGCCTACAATCGGCAGGTCTACGAGCAGATTGTCCAGGAATACACACAGTTTGCCACCAAGCTGGCGGTGCAGGACTTAGTCTTTATCCCGCTCTCGGCGCTCCGGGGCGACAACGTGGTGGACAAAAGCCCGCATATGCCGTGGTACGACGGTCCCACCTTGCTGCACCATCTGGAGCACGTCAACGTAGGGGCAACGCGCAATCTGGTGGATTTTCGTTTTCCCGTGCAATACGTCATCCGCCCGCACCAGCAGTTTTGCGGCTTTGCCGGACAGATTGCCTCGGGCCGCATTACACCTGGGGCTGACGTCGTGGTCTTACCCGCCGGCACCCGCAGCCGCATCAAAGCCATTGTCACGGCGGATGGCGAGCTGCCCGAAGCCGTGGCCGGCGATTCGGTGACGCTGACTCTGGAGGATGCGCTTGACCTCAGCCGCGGTGACATGGTGGTCCGGGCGCACAACCTGCCTCTCAAAAGCCACGAGATCGATGCCACCTTATGCTGGATGAGCGCTACACCCTGCCAGCTGCACAGCGCCTATGTGTTGCAACATACTACCAGGCGGATCAACACGTTTGTGTCGCGCTTGCATTACCGTATCAACGTGGACACCATGCACCGTGAGTCTGCCGACACCCTCCACCTGAACGACATTGGCCGGGTACAGCTCACAGCCACGCAACCCCTGTGGTACGACAACTACCAGATGAATCGGGTCACCGGCAGTTTTATCCTGATTGACCCCACCACCAAGCACACGGTGGCTGCTGGCATGATTCGCGGTCAGTCGCGCCAGTTGGATGACCTGATCGAGAGTACTTCCAAGGCCACCACGGTGGCAGTGCAACGCCGCCGCTCCAGTGATGTGACCTGGGAGGTGGGGGGCGTCTCCCTGGCCATGCGCGAGCAACGTCACGGCCATCGCGCCGCGGTGTTATGGTTTACTGGTCTGTCCGGTGCCGGCAAATCCACCGTGGCCACCATGCTGGAACAACGCCTATTTGCCGGTGGTTGTCACACCACATATCTGGACGGCGACAACCTGCGCCACGGCCTCAATGGCGACCTCGGCTTTACTGACGCCGACCGCACCGAAAATATCCGCCGGGCCGCGGAAGTGGCACGACTCGGCTTTACGCATGGCACCATTACCCTGTGCTGCTTTATCTCGCCTTTTCAGCGGGACCGTGATTTTGCCCGGACGCTGATTCCGGCGGGGCGTTTTCTGGAGATCTTCGTGCAATGTGATCTGGATGTTTGTATGCGCCGTGACCCGAAGGGGCTGTATGCCAGGGCCCGGCGCGGCGAGATCAGCCATTTTACCGGGTTCTCTTCACCCTACGAGGCGCCGCAACACCCAGATCTTATAGTACAAACAGATGCACAGAGCGCCGAGGAGAGTGTGGACATGATCATCGCCGAGCTCGTGCGTCGTGGGATTCTCTGGTAGGCGCACCCAGGCTGCGCCTCACAACACGCCGTCTTGCTGCAAGGTGGTCAGTTCAGCCTCGGACAACCCCAGCAAATCGCCAAAGACTTCGCGATTGTGGGCTCCCACCGCTGGACCGGGCCAGGTGGTGCCGCCTGGTGTCTCCTGTAAGAACGGCGGGATTGCCGGAATTTTCAGCGGCTTGCCATTGACCTCCACCTCCTGAAACAAGCCACGCGCCTGAAAATGTGGATCCTGCATCATATCCACGACATTATAGATCGGCCCCGCCGGGACGGAGACGTCCTCCAAATGCTGCAGGATGACGGACGCATCCTGGGCGGCCGTCCAGGCCGAGATCGCCGCGTCAATTTCGCGCTCATGCTGCACCCGTCCGGCGTTATGCGCCAGGCGCGTGTCCGTGGCGAGGTCAGGCCGACCGGCGGCATGCATCAAGCGTTGGAAGATCGAGTCGCCATTGCCGCCAATGATGACATACTTGCCGTCGCGACAGCGGTAGGTGTTGGTGGGCACGATGCCCGTGAGAGTCGAGCCCGAGGGTTCCCGTATGACGCCAGCCCCATCGTACTCCGGCACCACCGCTTCCAGCACACTGAACACCGCTTCATAGATAGCGACATCCACCACCTGACCCGTCCCTGCCGTCGGCTTGGCACGCTGGATATAGGCCAGAAGAATGCCGATCACGGCGTGCAGTCCGGCCAGGGTATCGCCCAGGCTGAGATTGGGTCGCACGGGTGCCTCCCCCGGAAAGCCGTTGATATAGCGAAAGCCGCCCAGCCCTTCACACACCGAGGCAAAGCCGGGACGTGAGGCATACGGCCCGGTCTGCCCATAGCCGGAAATACGCGTGTAAATCAAGCCGGGGTTTGTGCGTTTGAGCTCCTCAGGACCGAGACCCCATTTTTCTAACGTGCCGGGACGGAAATTTTCAATCAAGATGTCCACGCGATCCGCCAGTTGCCGGGCCAGGTGACGCCCTTGTTCGGTGTACAGATTGAGCGTCACGCATTTCTTGTTCCGTCCGAGACTGCGCCACCACAGCGAGGTTCCCTCATCGAGCACCCGCCAGACCCGCAACGGATCCCCCGCCCCTGGCGGTTCAATTTTAATCACTTCGGCGCCGAAATAGGCCAGAAGACAGGCGGCAAACGGCCCAGCAATCAGCTGACCGAGTTCGAGGACACGCACGCCCTCGAGAGGGCGTGTGGGGTTGGGCGTTGGGGCGACCATGATAGGGGTGATCCTCCATGCTGGGCGTGGGCAACCTGGCAGACCCCACCAGGGCTGGCGGGGTCGTGGTGCTGGGCAGTGCGTCTCGTGCGCTGCAACCCTCAGTCAATGGCCACAAAGATGCAGTGCCGTAGCCGGTCGTTGATGGCCTTACTCAAGTGGCCCTTCCCGGTCGTATCTTCCACCAGAATGACTTCCCCAGCATTAATGACGCGCGCCTCGCCATCACTGGCGGTAATTTGCACGCCATTATCCAGGTTAATAATGTATTGCCGACGTGGCGCTGGATGCCAATCCAGGTCATAGGTGGGGGGAACTTCCCGGAAAATAATGCCCGTGGCGGGCAGGCGTTGCGACAGCCGTCCGGCTGGGCCGGTCTCGACATAGGCGATGTCTTCGGTGGTGAAGTGGGATTCACCCTGGGCGTCGGTGTAGAGTCGATGGATTTTCATGCTGCTGCTCCTGACCAGTTGTGACGATGTAGAGACAACGCGGGAGCATAGCATGCCCGTATGGGCGTGGCCAGTCGCGTCCGGCAGATGGGCGAGGTGAAAGCGCGGGTATCGTCGTGTGTGGGGAGACCTTCCTGCGGCATGCTGGCGTTGCCATAGACTGCACCAAGGCGTCAGGAATACGTCACCCTGTGCAGCCATGGGAGTGAGCAGGGTGACGCCTGGAAAACATTTGTGAGCAATGCCTCAAGCAGGTGAGCCAGTTCGGCGACAAAGACGACCAGCATAGCTAACCCGAAGATTCGGTGGACAGCAGCTCACTGCCGCCGCTGGATCCTTCGCCATTAACCCCGATGGCTCACTGACCCCACGCACGCCGGTGGTGGAAGACACCCAGTGGGATACCTGCTGGCTGGAGAAGAACGGGCGCTATGCCTATGGGGCCAATTACACCTCCGGCATCATCTCGAGCTTCCGTATCCATTACGATGGCCGTTTGGAACTGCTTGAGGCCGTGGCCGGGACCACCAATGACTGGCCGGGCCCCCAGCCAATGCTGCAGAGAGAAGCGAGGGATCGACCCCTGTTGACCTGGCCATCAGTGGTGATGGACGCTTTTTGTACAACGTTTTGCCTGGGTCTGGCGCTGTCGCTGCCTGGCACATTCACCAGGATGGTCGTCTCACCAAGATCGGGGAATTTGCTGGTCTGCCCCAGACCGTTGAGGGCGACCACGCACCGGAAGAACGCTTCGGACCTGGCGGCAGCCCAGCGGGTATCGTGGCCAACTCCTCCGCCCGCGTGTGGGGTCCGACCTCTCCGGTCTCCGAGCCGGGGAGGCGGTCAAATCATATACCAATACGCCATGCTCTCACGATCCACGACGCTATAACTCGGACATCCAACCCCTTCGGTATGCCCTGGGCAGCACAGGGTGATTTTGTCAATGGGGAGCCCCCCACCAATATCCTCAAGCGCCAGTCGAATGTTGACCGCACTGAGGGTCTGTCCGCAATCAGAGCAGGTCTGTAGATGCACAGCCTGTTCCACATGGATGACCTCAACGCGCACTTCAGGATGCTCCGCGCAATACACCTCGACTTCTCGCCGGCATTGACTACAAATCTGCACAGTCCCCGTCATGATGTCTCCTGGTAGGGGATACCCCCCTCTCTCGGAACCCGTAGAGTGGACGAGCAACACGGTGGTGTTGTCGCATATCTCGGGGCGCATGGCAACCGCTGATTGAGATCGCCTTGTCCTGACATCCCGTGTGCTGGACGGCGTGGCATCATCCCACCTCCGCTACCCCGACGCTCGACGACTGCACGGCACAAAAGGCGTCCCCAGCCGACGCGGTGTCAGAAAAACTCGCCGCGAGCCATGCTCGACGACCCAGTGTCGTCATCACCTGGCATCCAGGAGTACTTAACGACCGCTCTCAGTCGTAAAAGCCTGCTGCTGGCGGTGCCGGATGATGCGGAGTCGTCGCATACAGAGATAAGCGGCCTACGTCCGCCTATCTCCTCGCTGGAGCTGACACCCCTGCGCGACGCTCCGGGGCTCCGCCCCGCGCAGGGCGCGGGGTGCAGCTCAGCTCGCGGCCGTTCGGCTCCGTGCGGGGGGAAGATGGCTGGAGGCAGGCAGGTGGGGGCAGGCCCCAGGCGCCCGCCAGGGCCGTGCGGCGCGTCGGCGGCTGTCCGGGGCGTGTTCGTGGTGACGCGGGCGGGCCGGCGGGGGCGGCTCGGGGCTGAACCAGGGCATGCACCGGACGCCGGGGAGTGGGGCTTGTGGCCTGCGGCGGGTGTCGGGGGCCCCGGCGCTGGTGAAGCCCGGCGTTCGGCCCTGTGCATCGGGAGGGGGAGGTCCGCACTGGGGCGGGGAGGTGGGCGTCCCAGGCCGGTGCGGTGCGGCCGAGAAGGTCACGAGGCGGAGCCCGAGGGGGTGGGCTTACAAGGGGAGGTTTGTAGACAACGGGACAGGGCTGGCCTCCTGACGGCAGACTGTGGGAGGTGTCAGCCCCCACGTTGCCCCTCCGTGTTCCCCGTGTGTGAGGCCGGATGCACAAGCGGCGCTGTCCTTCTGGGCGCTTGGAACATTTTACAGCCTTTGGGCGGTGGCTGGTGTCGCCATGTCTCCCGCCGGGCCGCAACCACCGTGGGGGCCCCCTGACGCTGTGGCGGCCCTGGGGGTGGCCCAAGACGCGCCCAGGTGTGCTGACGCCATGGGCCCTGCTCGACCCCACGGCGTACAGCCCGGAAGGTCTGGAGACAACCGCAGGTTGGGCTTCACTGCCTGCCGTGCGACTCCGACCCCACTTGCGCGCATGCGGATGCCCCCCTGGCCGAGCCCGTGCGCCGCGCCAGGCAGGCACCAGGCTCAGGGATGATGATGGGCTCCCAACCCGGCCGGTCCCCGGCCGGGTTTCCACTGCAGCTTCAGGTCGGCGATCTGCGCGTCGTCGCGGAGCTGCTCGCCCCCTGCGAGCCGATAGGCGCCGGTCTCATAGCAGGCGAGTTCGGCTGCGAGCATCCGCGTCAGACTGTCATAGGCATAGTCCGTGCTATGGTAGTCATGAGACACGGGGGCTTCCTCTACTGCCGTCTCCCCACACTGCACCATGTAATATTCGCCCTCGAAGAGGAAGAAGGGTAAGAGGTCAATAAGATCTATATAATACTATTTCTTCAATGTATAGTCCCTCTGGTTTGCTTCCAATGTCTCGCGCCGTTGCCGCTCCGCTTTACGGGTGGGCAATTGCAGCAAGATATATTCCCACAGGGTCTCTTCCAAGGGCAGAAAAAAGTGATAATTGACGAAGGTCTCCAGGAGATTATGTCCCGAGGTGCCATTGTGCCACGCGTACAAGGTCAACACTGCGCGGGCGGGCTGATAGGGAAACCCGGCGTGCTCCAGACGCGCCCCTACCTCCGCCGGCGACAGCCCGGGTTACAGGTGGCCGCGCAGGGTGGGTTGGAACCGGCTGGCCTGCGTCACCAGACGCTCCAGAGTCTCTGCGAGGGGTAGCATCGTCACTCCTTCTATGGACAAGGCCAAGGTCGTGCGCCCTCGGCATGCGAGGGAGACAGCGGCGTCCCACCTCGCCTGGAGCCCCCCGGTGCGGCTCAGAGCTTGGGCGGGGGCGGGCGCTGGCGAGCCCGTGGAGCTGGGTCCAGGTCTGTGCGGCCACCTACCGTACGCCGTCATCGGGGTCGTGCTGCTGGAGCTGGGCCAGCGGCGCAAGGGCGGCCACGGCGCCGAGTTGCCCCAGCGCTTGCGCGGCACTGGCGCGCACCGTGGGGGCGGTATCCTGGAGCGCCGCTAGGAGGCCCGGCACCGCGCGTGGGTCTCCCAGCATGCCCAAGGCGGTAGCGACGGCCTGCCGCGTCGTGGCCCACGCGGCGTGCAGGAGGGGGACGAGGCCCTCATGAGCCTGCGGGGCACCAATCTGGCCGAGCGCCCGTACCGCACCGTCCTGCCACAAGGGCTGCGGCTTCCGCAGGGCCTCACGCAGGGTGGGGACGGCCTCCCTCGCCTGCAGAGCCCCCAACGCCCAGCACAACGGCCCCGGCTCCGCCTCCTGCACCGCCCGTTGCAAGAGTCGCAGCAGGGGAGCCACCGCCCGTGGCTCCCGCAGCTTGCCCAGCGCATAGGCGGCTGCATGGCACACGCGCGGAGCCGGATCATCCAGGGCCTGCAGGCGCACCGGGACCGCGTGGGCGTCGCTCAGGGCATCGACAGCGCCTGCCGCAGCCATCCGCACCCGTGGATCCTGGTCACGCAGGGCATGGAGGAGGCCAGCGAGGGCACGCGAGTCCCCCACATCCTGTAAGAGTTCGGCTGCCCGCCGGCGTGCTTTCGGGTCGGAATCGGCCAGCATGCGGAGCAGTGGGGGGACCGTGCGCGGATCGCGCAGGGCTCTGAGCGCCTCGGAGGCGTGCTCCCACGTGTGCACGTCTTCCTCCTCCTCGTCCTCCTCGCCAGTGTCCACCAAGCACGCGGGGAGGTCTTCCACGGTGTGCGCTCCTGGGACGTGCGCCAGCCACTACACCGTGCGCTGCGGATTGTCGTGCAGGAGCACCGCCGCCGTGCGCCGCAGCTCCGCGTGCACGAACCCGTCGGCATCGACGTGATAGCCTCCCGTGTGATACGCCGCGACGACCGTCTCGCATAAACGCTGCACGCTGTCATACGCGAACGTGATCTCGTCGTCGGCATGGAGAGAGACGCGGTAGACGGGCGCGGTGGCCTGGGTGGTGGGGGTGCACGGCACCACTAGATACGTCGTCCCGTCGAATTGGCAGAGTGGCCACCACTGAGGGGCCCACGCAGGGTCTAATCCATCGGCAACCAGGCGGGTGTTCGAGTCCTACTCCTGGTGATAGACCTCCAAAGCCTCTTCAAGAGATAGGAAAGACCGCGGAGCAAAGAGCGGATACGCCCGTGCCGTGCTCCGCGACATAGTGCAGCAACGCGGCCTCATCATGGACGCGCAGCCAGGTGCGCAGGACCGGGTGGGGGTCGATGCCGGACGTTTGCCAGACGAGGTCCGCGCCCGCCGGCGTCGCCAGCGGTGCATCTCTGGGATCCGACCGTAACACCAGGGCAGCGAGGGACGTGCCGCGCCCATGCTCCCAGAGCCCGCGCCTCCGTGTGGCTGCCAAACGTCGGAAGATCGCGCCCCGGAAGCGCCGGGCGTGCTCCGCCTTCCAGAGGGCGCACCTGCCCGACCATGTGGTCCCGACGGCAGCATGGGTGCTGGCCAGGAGACGGCCAGCGGTGCATGGCCGCCTGCCCGCCACACGGCTCGTGCCGCCGGAGCCAGCGCGGCACCGGACTGCGGACCGCCCAGGCGATCGTGGGGAAGACGCGGGGACGGTGTCCGACACGACACGCGGTGCATCACCCCAGGCGCCCTGGATGCACGGGCGGCATCACGGTCGTCCGCGGGGCCTGCCTGGGAACCGCGTGCCCCCCAGCGCGCACCCGGTGGCGGCGCGTGGGGACCGGCCTGCGCACCGGGCCACCGCTCCCGCCGCCTTCCCGGGGCTTGCTGGACCTGCAAGCCCAGGCACCGCCCGCCCGCCGCGCGGGGCCTCACGCCACGCTTGGCCGGAGGGATCGGCCCAGGCAGCCCCGTCTACGGCTGGGGAAGGCGTGCCCCTCCCTGCTGCGCCTCGGAGGCGGTCTGGGTCCGCAGCCCCCTCGCATCCACGTAGCGGACGAGCCCCGGCGCGTGGTCAGAGGGGGGCGGGGACTCGCACCACGGCTGCGCCCTCTCATGCCGAACGCGGGGGGACAAGACGGGGGAACGGACGCCCCCGTGGGGGGTGCTACGCCATGGGGGACGCACCCACACCGGCGGCGCGGACCCCGGCACGCAGCCCTGCCCGCCTCCGCCGTCTCACCCGGACCGCCCCGACCCGTGTGCCGACCCGCGCGCGGCGCCGGGCCTGGGCGATCGGGGCACAGGACGCCTGGCGATCCCCCTTGACGCCATGGTGCCACCCGGCGTTGAGGCGTTGGGCCAGGGGCGGGAGGGCCAGCCGTGGGGTCTGGCGCGGACGAGACCCCACGGCCCAGGGGAGGACGTCCGCCTCACACCGCGGGGCCATGACGCGCGGGAGCGCCCTGGGGACGACGCGGGCTTGTCCGGGGGGCCTGCCCAGCGGGCGTGTCGGGCCAGGGGCCCCGGCGGTGGGCCTGGGGCCCCGACGGTCTGGCGCCGCCCGGTCGTGCCCGGTGCGTCGGGCCGTCGCCCTCTCGTCCAGACCCCGTCCTGCCCCAGACGCCTGGATCGTCACGCCGTCTCGCCGCGCGCCCCCTGCGGCGCCGGTGTGGGCCGACACGCGCCGCCCAGCGGCGGCGAGGAGCGCGCGTCGCCACCCCGTGTCGTCGCGCAGCGTGCCCCGCCTTCCTGGGGGTGGCGT
>SXND01000178.1 GCA_005777235.1 Pseudomonadota bacterium | reverse complement strand
TTAAACTAGAGCGGCTGAAAATGAGGACCAAGCTTCATCATTTTGCCCTAAAGTCCAAACTCTACCTCAATGCCCTCCGCTCCGCTTTCGCCACTTTACGGGCCCTCACCCCCGTACAGGGCTCCGCGTAAGGTGAGTAACCTGACATCGTATGGTCCAGGACGTGCTGCGCCCCCTGATCGAGCACAAGTTGTTTGCCGCGCTCAGTCCCCGCGGTGCCAATCACCCTCATGCCCGCGGCCCGTGCCAATTGCACGGCGGCAATCCCGACGCCGCCGCTGGCCCCGTGCACCAGTACGCTCTCACCGGCCATACCGTGCGCTCGTTGGAACAGGGCGTGGTACGCCGTACCATAGGGAACATTGATCGCCGCCCCTTGGGCGAAGGACGCCGGTTGTGGCAACGGATGCACGCGTGTGGCGGCGCACACTGCGAGTTCGGCGTACGTGCCACTCACCGAGCCCGCGATGTAGACGCGATCTCCGACGTGCAGACCAGTGACCTCTGGGCCGAGGGCGGCAATAATCCCAGCGCCATCATTGCCGGGCGTGTACGGTGTCGGTGGCTTGGGATATATCCCCGAGCGGATGTACGTTTCCACGGGATTGACGCCCACGGCGTGCACCCGGACAATCACCTGGCCCGCCCCAGGCTGCGGGTCTGGGACTTCTTCCAGCTGGAGGACTTCTGGCTCACCAAAGGTATGTAAGCGAATCGCTTTCATTCTGTGCTCCTCTGAGGTTCAACGCGAGGCAATGATTAATCGATAGCCGAGGTCGAGGCTCGTCTGCTGGCGCAGCCAACCGAACTGGGCCTCCCAATGACCCGAGGCCAGATCCCCCGCGAGATGCGCCAGCCCGTCCTGCACCACGGCGGGCTGGAGTTGCGCAAAGCCGGAGATGGCGTGGCGCACGGTGGGATCGAGATAGGCCTCTGGACGTTGCCAGAAAGCTCCGAGAAAACCATCCTGACAGTCATGAGGAATGGGGAAGGGTTGCACAGTGATCTCCCCTAAACCTCTGGCCAGCTCGGAAAGGCTGAGAAAGCGTGGCACATCCAGCTCCAGGATGGCCGGAAAATAGTGGGTCGTAAGCCAGAAGGCTTCCTGGTAGGCCGGATCCCACGTCAGGATGACGATACGTTGCCGGGTCACACGCCGTAATTCAGCCAGCCCGGCAGCCCGATGCTGCCAGTGATGCATGGTGAGGACAGCCAGCGTGGCGTCAAAGGCCTTATCGGCGCAGGGCAAATGTTCGGCGACCGCCTGGACCGCTGGCGCCGCGCCCACGGGCCGCTGCCGGATCATCGTCAGGGCAGGTTCGAGCGCCACGACCTGGAGATCGGCAGGCTCATACGAGCCCGTACCAGCCCCGACATTGAGGACGGTACGCACATCACCCAGCGCTGTCCGTATAGCCTGGGCCAGGCGTGGATCAGGCTGGCGGGTACGGTGATAGGCCTGGCCAATAGCATCATACACGGCGGGTACAGGCATAGGCTCTACCTCGCGGCGGGGCGGGCGACACTGCGCCGGACCAGCGCTGCGACGCCGCTATTACGTGTGGGCAGGCCTGCAGTGGGCCAGCCGGGGCCACACCCCGCCAGGATGGCTTGGAGATACGGCGAGGGATGCAGCGCGGTTTGATGATTGCCGCCAATGTCTGGGGGACCACATACTGCCCCAAACAGGTAGGAGCGCAGTTCGTACTCTGGTGGTCCCCAGAGAAACAGATCCCCGGGCGCTGGCGCCTCGCCGTCCCACAGGTGACGACTGTGTTGCAGCCCCAGTGGCAGCTGCGTCACGGGATCCACCGCCTCATCGAGACACTGCGCCACCTCCGCCAGGAGTGCCTCGTAGGCGCTCGGTGACACAATACCCCCAGCGCGGTCTGTCGTGTTCAGCAGTACCCAGCCGCTGCTGTGAAACACCGCCCGGGTGCGCTCCAGATCAACTTTGTCGCCTTGGACGCTGAGGAGACCGGCCTGTCGCAGCACGACATTCGGTCGGATACAGCGCTGAATCGGTTCGTGCCCATGATCGGACGAGATGAAGAGCGTATCATCCGGGCTGAGCCTGTCGAGCAGACGGCCTAGTTCGTGATCCACGGCGCGATGGATGGCAATCATCGCCTGGGCCGCGGCGCCCGCAGGCCAATCAGCCAGCGCATCACGCATGAGCTGGTGGGCGATTTCATCAATGGCCGGTTGGTAGCACAGCATGAGATCCGCGGGCTGCTGCGTGATGGCCTGCACGGCCAGCTCACCAAAAAACCGCGCCACATTGCAGGTAAGGCTCTGCAACATCTCCAGGGGCAACCGTGGGCCTTTGCCAAGCTGGCCCCGGCTGAAGGCGCGGCCAATGCCTGCCCCAAGGAACGGTCCCAGATCATGGAGCCAGGGTTGTGGCGGATGGGAGGTCCATTGATGCACGGCGGAGCACCACAGCCAATCGCTGGGCGGACTGCTAGGAATCTGTAACCACGCCAGATGGGTACCAATCCCCGCCAGACGATCCAACCACAGGGGTTGGAGATCCTCTGGCTGCCGATACGGGATGAACGGCACGGGTGTCTCACGAGACCCTTCCAGTGTATAGCCCTGCGGCGTCTGTCTGACCTCGTACGTCTGCTGCCCCAGCGTGAGTTGGGTGCGCTGACCCCGCAGATGTACCAGTTGGGCTGGCCCAATCTCACGATTATAGCCGTCAATCACACAGCGATAGGCGGTGGTCGGATAGGGCCAGGAATAGGGCGTCTGCTGCGCGGGGTCCGGGGCATAGGCCGTAGTAATCAAGGAGACGCTGCACTGCGCCGCCGCCACGTCCACCCAGACCGGTGGGCGCCGTAACCAGCGGGCGTCAAAGCCACTCACCGATGCGGTCACGCTCTCCCGCGTGGCAGCGGACAGGGGGCCGGTATACCCTGGAACGCCGTGGTCGGCCTCTTCACATCCGGCAAACAGCGTCATGAGCCCCGGTGGCGTTTCCGTGTTCGGTCCCGAGGGCCGCATCGGTACGAGCCCCCCCCGCGTGACCAGACGTTGCACATGCGGCAAAACGCCACGCTGGAGGAGATCCATGATGAGCGGGTACGACGCACCATCCCAAATGAGCCACAGTGTTTTGGCCACATCCCCGCCTTTCTGTTAGACTCCGATGTCCTGCCGTAATTGCGCTAACACCAGCCGGTCAGTCGGAAACGCCAGGTTGTCTGGCAACTGCTGCAGCGACACATACGCCACCTGGTCGACGTCATCGTCTGGACGCATGGTCCCGCTCCGCACGGTGCCACGAAACCAAATGCCGACGGAATGCGAGGCCGGGTTGTGAAAATTGGAGTGGACGGCGTAGACCTCACCCACGTCCACCAGCAAGCCGGTTTCTTCCTGGAACTCGCGCTGCGCCGCCTCCCGCACGTCTTCGTCGTACTCGACATAGCCGCACGGAATACACCAGGCGCCTTTATACACCCCACGCGCCCGCCGTGCCAGGACAATATAGTGATTCTGCATGATGATCACGGCCACACCGACCACGGGATTGTGCCACAAGATAAACCCACACGACGCACAGATCATGCGGTCACGCCCGTGGAGCGGCTGACGGGTAAATGGAGTGCCACAACACGGACAATAGCGATACAGACGGGGCATGGTCGGTCGGCTGGGCTGGGCTCCGAAGGCTGAGTCGTGCGGCATGCGGTGTCCTTTGCGAGAGCAGAGAGCCAGGTGATCTCGGGAGTAAGTATCCTCGTAACGCGTGACTTGTCCACCAGGTGCCGACATGAGCATTGCTGGTTGGCAGAGAGGCTGACTTGCAGTCTTCATGGTTTATGGATACTGTCCCAGTTGGCTTGGATGGTATGACACAACGCGGCCTTGGCGGTAACGGCGGAGGATACAGCGGTGTGAGAGCAGTGGGTGCGCTCCGGCAAGACCGAGCAGCGCGTGGCGTGGCGTCGTCGTATGGTGCTGGCGATGCCGGAGGGTTTGTCGGCGTTTGCGCCTTGCCGCAAGCCCAGGAAACGGCAAGCGTGGGGCACAGCTGCTACCTTGTTGGCCGCTACAGCACTCACCAAAGCGCATCTTATCGTCTGGAGACAATCCGCCGCCGCCACCGTACCACACGGCAAGCGTGGGAAAGCGATACTGGAGATACGACACGAGTGATGCTACCTCCCCCTGAACACACGACGGGTTTTACCCACAAGGCCGTGGTGCAAGCCCCACGCGCCATGATCGCCACGGCGCACCCCCTGGCCACTGAGGCCGGCCTGGCGATCTTGCAGCAGGGCGGCTCCGCGGTCGATGCCGCCATTACCGCACAACTGGTGTTGGGCTTGACCGAGCCACAGTCCTCGGGCATTGGCGGCGGGGCCTTTCTCCTGCTCTATGACGGCAGGCAGGTGGTGGCCTTTGATGGGCGTGAGACGGCGCCAGGTGCCGCCACTCCAGCACGCTTCCTCGATGCCCAGGGTGGCCCAGTGCCTTTCCGCGAGGCAGTGATTGGTGGCCGATCCGTTGGGGTTCCCGGGGTGTTACACATGCTCGACCTCGCCCATCGGCGCTATGGGAGATTACCCTGGGCAGCCCTGTTCCAGCCAGCGATCGGACTGGCCGAAGACGGTTTTCCCATCTCGCGACGTTTACATCTCTTGCTGACGTTGGACACCCATTTACCGCAGCACGAACCCACCCGAAGTTATTTTTATGAGGCGGATGGTCGCCCCAAGGCCATCGGCACCCTGTTGCGCAACCCGGACTATGCGAGGACCCTGCGTCTCCTCGCTAGCCAGGGAGCCGCAGCGTTCTATCACGGCCCGCTCGTGGAGGCGATGGTGCAGGCGGTCAGGCAGCACCCCGTCCATCCTGGGGATCTGCACGCCGCCGATTTCGCCGCCTATACGGCCCAGCAACGTGTCCCTCTACGCCAGACCTACCACGACGTCACGGTGTATGGCATGCCACCGCCGAGTGCCGGAGGCCTCGCGACGCTGCAAATCCTCGGCCTGCTGGAGCGTTTTCATCTCCAACAGTATCAGCCCCTCGCCGTAGAGAGTGCGCATCTGTTCGCCGAAGCGGGGCGTCTGGCGTATGCCGACCGGGCGCGCTACGTGGCCGATAGCGCCTACGTCCCCGTGCCAGTGGCTGGGCTGCTCGACCGCCAGTATCTGGCGGCTCGCAGCCGCGGTATCAGCCTGGAGCACACCCTCGGCATCGCCCTGCCGGGTGAGCCGCCTGGGGCCGAGGCCGCCACCCTAGGCGATGGCTGGGCCCCAGAGTTGCCCAGCACCAGCCATCTCAGTATTGTGGATGCGCAGGGCCAGGTACTTAGCATGACCACCTCGATTGAAGCGGCGTTTGGTAGCCGCATTATGGTCAACGGCTATCTGCTCAACAACCAACTCACGGATTTTGCTTTTGTGCCGACAGAGCACGGGCGGCCCGTGGCGAATCGCCTCCAGCCGTACAAACGCCCGCGTAGTGCCATGGCCCCAACGCTGGTGTTCGATGCGCAGGGCACCTGGCAGATGGCCGTGGGGTCGCCAGGCGGCAGTACGATCATTAATTATGTCGCGCAGACCCTGCTGGCCGTGCTGGACTGGCACCTGGATCCGCAGCAAGCGGTGAGCCTACCGCACTATGGTAGCCGTAATGGACCGACGGAGCTGGAGCGCTCCCAGGGTCTTGAATCACTGGGACTCCAGCTCGCCGCGCGTGGGCATCAGGTCCGTCTTCTGGATCTCACCAGTGGGCTTGCGGCCATTGTCAAGACGCCACACGGCTATGTTGGGGGGGCTGATCCACGCCGTGAAGGCACGGTCATGGGGTACTAAGAGCCTATCCCCTACAATGCAGGCCTCCCGGGAGAGGCGGCGCGCAGCCGCGGAGCCCGGACGGCGCCCCCGCGCACCCCGGCGAGGCCGGGCGCGGGGGCCAGAGCGCCGCACCCTTGAGCGAGACGCCGTGTGTACGCCGCCGTCCGGTCCGCGCGGCCCCTGGGCACTCGGGCGGCGCCGTGCGCCAGAGACGCCTCGCCGCTGCACGCGGCGCCACACACGAGACGCGAGGCCCCCCCACCCGTCAGCTCTGGCGCCATCCCTCCGGCTCCAAACGTTTCTAGCGGTCCTCTGCGTGCGGGCACTGCGCTACCGTCTGACCCACGCCAGCTTGCGGATGCAGACGGTGCCGCTGCTCACCACCCTCCTGGAGGTCGACCGGTATCCCGCCGACGCCTTGGCCGCCTTCTACGGGACGCGGTGGCAGGGCGCGCTCCATCTCCGGCACCTCAAACAAACTATGGGTCTAGGTAGACTTAGCTGCCAACGCGTCGTCGGGGTCCTGAAGGAGTTGGCCGTCTTCGCGCTCGTCTCCAACCTCGTCCGCGTGGGGAGGCTGACCGCGGCGAAGCGGCAGCGTGTGCCCCTGGAGCGGAGCAGCTTCGTCGAGGCCTTGCGGTGGCTCAGCACGGCGCGTCCGGGGGAGACGTTGCCGCCCTTGGACGTCAATCCCCACCGTCCAGGCCGCGTGGAGCCGCGGGCCGTCACACGCCGGCCCAAACCGTATCCGCTCCTCACACAACCACGACGTGAAGCCCGTAAGATCTTGATACAACAGGGTACTGGAGCTTAACTTAATGCCATTCGACTCTGACCCGAATGGCGCTTCCTAAGCCCTAAGAGATTGCAAAATAAAGCTATATACAGTCTCGATTTCGCAGCCAGGGTCGCAGAGCGCTTCTGGAGTCTCATGCGGCTTGCGCCAACCGCGCGGGCTTGCGGACGCGGTACGGTCATCAGGAGGTACGGCTTGGGACGACGCTTGCGCACACGCGGCTCGTAACGATCTGGCCGGTTCCCTCCGCGATGACTGGCGATCGCATGCAGCACAATCTGGAGGACGCCCTGCCGTCGGGCAGGGCACGCCTCATCCCACTGGCTGTGCAAGGCCGCCAGCGTCTGGCGCGCCCCTTGCAGGCTCACCTGGCGCGGCCACCGCCCCTGACCCAGGGCGGCGTGGGCGCTGGCCGCCTAGAGCAGGGGGTAGACCAACCGATGGCCCCAGCTCTCCTGCTGCACCAGCGCCAGCGTCTGACAGCGTAGCACGTCCATCGGCATGGTCTGTTTGATCGCGCGCCAATCTAGCGCCGCATGCCAACGCGCCCGGGAGAGCCCCGCCAGCGCCTCTGTCGTGCACGTCTGGGCGGCCCACAAGGTCGTCGCCACACGCACCACGCGGATGCGGCAGCCTCGCTGCAGCACGCGTCCCCGCCGTGCCCGCACGTGGATGGACGAGGCCACCCCGCAGAGGTGGCCTCGTCCATCCACACGGGTCGCTTGGGCTTGCTCCAGGGGACCACCTGCTCCTCCCGGCCCACGCGGTGGCCGCACCGCACGTCCACCGGCCGCCGTTGAGGCCACCGCCTCACGAGAGCGCTCCCCCGTCCCCGCACTAAGGCGCCCTCCCAAGAGGCACAGGAGCAACGGTCGGCCAGCACGACAGCGCCGCGCTCCCGCTGGTCCTGCAGGGCATGGCAGAGCCTGGGCGCACTGGTCGGCTTGCTCTGGAGCGGACCGCCCGCCGCGGCCAACACCGTGCCCCAGGCCACGGACAGCACGCCCAGGAGGCGGGCCACCGGCAAGCCGCGCCCCGGCTTCTGGCTGCCAGGCGGTGGAGAGTCCTGTGGGTTCGCCTCGGTGTCCGGCCTGGAGCCCCCTGCGCCGTCCACGCTCTTGCCCGCGCGTCCGGGCCAGCGCCCGGCCGGGGGTGTCTGCGGCTGGAGTCGTTGACCACTCCGGGCCATCAGGCGGTGCAGGCGCCTCGCAGGCAGACGGTGGCGTGCCTGGCAGTCTCCGCCGGTGCGTGCTGCACACGGCGCTAGGCCCTGGGCGACACGCGTCGCGTTGAGGCGCGCGCCCGCGGCACGGCACGAGGGAGCATCGCTGTGGATTTGACTCAAGAAGGTCCAGCGCGTGACCACGGGCGTGCAGAGGCGGTCGCAGGTCTCGACCCATTCCTGGCTTCTCAGGTCGACGATGGCCTGGAGGGTGAGCCCAAAGCCACCGGGTACGGAGGCGTCCTGTCAAAACCCGCGGAGCAGGCTCTGTCCTTGTGCCACAGCCGTCCGTCCGATAGCATGCCTCATGGTAGGCTCCCTGGTCGATTGAGGAGGAGCGTACACCCTCTCTGAAAGACGAGGTGGGCTTACCTTGTCTACTATCTATCTCCTTAGTACAACTATATGTTAGACTCCAGGAAGAGCCATTCTAATATGACCCCATTTTTGGCCTGCATGCGTCACTGACTCATAGGCGACTTCCTCCTCCATCGAGTCGAGTCGTGTCCTCTCCTGCACCTTGCATTTTGCGCCACTGAGCGTATACTCACGCGGGCCCAAGTGCAACGCGACGTTATCACAGACAGCCGCCGCGTTCGCCTGTGATGTTAGGACCACATAGCCGTTATCACCCCCCTGATACCACGACGCTCGAAAGGGCTGGCATGAACATCAAGCTGAAGGCCCCGCTCATTCTCATCGCCGTCGGCTGGCTGACCTCGGGGATTGCTGCCTACTCGTCCTTCTCGTCCACCCGGCACATCATCGACAGCGCGCAGCAGCGAGAACTCAAGGCCATCGCGCTCTTGATCCAGACAGCCCTCATAGAACAGGCGAGTGAGGCCGAGGCGCTGGCCGCCCTGGTCGCCAGCCTGCCGGCGGTCCAAGCCGCCTTCCGTGCCCGCGATCGCGAGGCGCTCTTCCAGTGGCTCGTCCCGGCGTTCCTGAAGCAGCGCGACCAGTTCGGCGTCCTCATCTCGCAGTTCCACCTGCCGCCGGCGAGCTTGTTTCTGAACCTCGACGATGTGACGGAGCAGCCTGGTGAGGACCAGAGTGACTTCCGCGAGATGGTGCTCATGGGCAATCGACACCACCAGCCGCAGAAGGGTATCGAGCTCGGGCAGGGCGGCTTAAGCATCCGTGGCCTCTACCCAGTCAAGGACGCTGAGGGTCCGATTGGGAGCTTCGAGGTCGGGCTGAGCTTCCACACCGTCTTGGAGGAGACGAAGCAGAGCACCGGCTTTGAGCTGGGCGTCTTCGTCGACGACAAGCGGCTGACGGCGATCGCGACCCACCTCCCACGACACGACGCGGAGCGTCTCGTCGGCGGCTTCCTGAACCTCGAGGCCACCAACTGGCAGGTGCTCCGGTCGCTTGTCTCCGCTGATCTGCTCAGCGGGGCGGCGAACGACGTCGTGCTCAAACTGCTCAACGTGGGCGGCATAGACTACGGCCTGGTCATGGTGCCGCTACAAGACTTCAAGGAACATCCGATCGGGGCCATCGTGGCGACGCGCAGTTTCGAGATGTTCCAGAGCCAGACCAAGAGGGCCCTGGTCAGCACGCTGGCGTTTGCCTTTCTGCAGATGGGGCTGCTGACGGGTGCGGTACTCATCGTCCAGAACGCGCTGTTCATCCGTCGCCTCTCGGCCCTGGTCGAGCAGACCGCGCTGCTGGCGCAGGGCGAGCCGGCCACCGACCTGGCGGAGCTGGTCACCGGCCGCGACGAGATCGGCACCATGGCGCAGCATTTGGTCGCGCTCGCGCCGTCCAGCGCCGCGCAAGCCAGGGAGAAGCCAGCCGATGCGTAGCCCTGCGAATAGTATCCTGCGCCTGGCGCTCCTCGCCCTCCTGCTGCTCTGCCCCCCGCGGGCGCAGGCCCAGGCGCCGGTCACCCCCTCGTTCCCCGAGAACGCGCCAACGCCGCTCAGCGTCTACGTCGCCGTCTACGTGAACGGCGTCGCCAAGCTCAACGAAGCGGCGGGCACTTTTGAAGGCAACCTTGATGTGCAGCTCCGGTGGCGCGACCAGCGGCTCGCCTTCAACTCCAAGTCCGCCGGCACCGATCGGCAGGAGTTTAGCAAGGAAGCGGCCGCCGCCAAGCTCGCCACGATATGGACCCCGCAGGTGGCCATCACGAACCTCGCCGATAAAGCGGCCCGGATCGAGGCGGGGCTCTTCGTCTACGCCGACGGCTCGGTGGTGTTCTTCCAGCGGCTCCAGGCCGTGTTCGAGACGCCATACCGGCTGGCCGGGTTCCCCTTTGACACCCAGGACCTCACGGTCCGGCTCATCTCTACCACTTATGATCAGGATCAGATCCGTTTTGCCCAGGATCAGCGTGACCTCCACAGTTCGGGCGTCCGCGACGGCCTCGTCATCGCGGGCTGGACACCGCTGCGGCTGGACTTCGCCAGCGCGACAACGCGGGCCTGGAATGGCGATATGCTACCAGCGATCGAAGCGCGTCTCCTCGTGCGGCGTCACGCCTCGGCGCACCTCTTCTCGATCCTCCTGCCGTTCCTCAGCGTACTGTTCATCCCGACCCTCCTGACGCTCTACGCCAGGACCGACGCCGCGTCTCGGCTCGCCACGTGGTCTGGAGCGATCCTGGCACTCGTAGCCCTGAACTTCACCTTCTCGCTGCGCTATCCCTACCTCGGCAACGGCAGCCTGGTGGCGGAGATCGTCACCATCGGTTTCGCCTACGAGCTCATGATGGTGGCGGTCACCATCACGGTCTTGAACCCGCAGGTGGCCGACAAACTGTCCAACCCATACGTCATGCCGGAGGTGCTGTCCTTCCTGCGCTGGAGCGTGCCCCTCGGGCTCGTCGTGCTTCTCGTGACACGAGCGCTCCTCACGGCCCTGTGACGGCGCTCCCGTGCCACGCACTTGGCGCCTGCGCTCTCCCAGGAGAGCGCAGGCGCCGGTGGCGGGACCATGCCGCAGGTACCACCTCATGCCTGCCACGCCTCTCCGTCATGGTACGCGCTGCAACCACAGCACCATGTGCTCCTCGTCCACATAGGTTTCGCCGATTTTGAGCGCGTGCTGCTCCTAGACATACGCGGCGAATCCCAAGTCACTCTAGAGCATTTTTAATTTAATTAGACACACATCCCGATGATTGGAAGTACTTGGCGCATGCGGTTGCGGAGATGGATTGGAGGAGTATACCGAGCTCTTTCCAGAATGCATCGATGGTGCGATGGGCGGCTTTGCGGAGCAAGGCTTTGAGCTTGGAGAAGCGTTTGTCGATGGGGTGCAGAGCGGGCGCAGAGGGCGGCAGAGAGCGCAGTGCTGCGCCTGTGGCTTCAATGGCCTGACAGACACCAGTGACTTGATGCGCCGAGAGATTATCCGCGATGACCATGTCGCCTGGCGAGAGTGTCGGAGAAAACCACTCGCGCACCTAAACAAGGAACGCCTCGCCATCCATCGCACCCTCGCGCCCCATCGGCGCCGTCACTTCCCTCACACGCCAGCCCGCGCTGCAGGTGGTCGTCTTCCAGGGCCCGTGCGGTACGGCAGCGATGCAGCGCTCGCCGATGGGGGCACGGCCCCGGGGACGCGTCCTGATGTAGTTTGTGAAAGTCTAATAAAAAAGATCTCATTGTTCACGGCGAGGGACGATGGATTTACTTTCCACTCCGCCCGCTCCGCCTGCACGTCTGTGCGCTCATGCTCGCTGGCGTACCGCGTTTTTTTAAAGCGCAGATGCCACCCGTTCAACTGAGGTCACACCGCCGGCACTTTGATGGCTACCCCACGCTCCGCCAAGCGCTCGCACATCTCGGCCAGCGTCGAGTCAGGCGGCGTTTTGATCCACCCGCAAATCTCAGATGCCAACACGGCCACCCAGGAAGTGCGATGACCGCCTCTCGGAAAACTGTGGCGTAAACCCCCAGGCTCAAAGCGCTCCTTGACCTTGGACACCCATGCGCGACTGCCTGCAAAACGCTCGGCAATATCGGTGGGGCGGTCTCCGCTCTCCAGTGCGCGCAGTACCCTGTCCCGTCAATCTTGTGAAGAGGATTGTACAGGCCCCTCCTGCAATAGGCAGGACAAACCTATAACCAAGCTGGGCACACTTAAATAAAAAATGCTCTAGAATAAGATCTGCGGTTGCAGCGGTGCCAACCCGACCAGCATACGCCCAGCGGATTCAAACTGCTGCGGTGACGTGCCCATGTGCTGCGTGGCGGCGTGCACATCCCGGAGGGCGCGCTGCAGCGGACTGCGCCGGTAGTTGGCCCCGGCCCCGGCGGCGGTGTATAACAGATCGACTGCCGCGGCAGCGCTGTGCGTGGCATTGGCAGCGGCCAGCAGGATGTTCGCGCGGTCGGCGTGCGAGACCTCTCCACCCGCCTGGATAATTTCCCAGAGCTGCTGCACCGCGGCATGCAGCCAGGCCCGCGCCGAGCGTACCAGTGCCACGGCTTCGGCCAAGCGTAGATGGAACAGCGGGCGCTCGCGCAGCAGCGAGGCACTCCCGCCGGGCCGCTGGGTCTGCGCCAGCTCCAGACAGGCGTCAATGGCCCCCTGCGCTATGCCCAGGGCCACAGCGCTGATCGGTAGGGCAAAGATCACGTACAGGGGATAGCGATACAGCAGGCCCTGATACGCGTCGTTGACCGGCGTCATGCCCGGCGCAAAGGCACAGGTGTAGCGTGCCTCCACGAATGCGTTTTCTATCACCACATCATGGCTGCCCGTCCCCGCAAGGCCGCTGACGTCCCAGGTGTCCAGAATGGTCACCTGCGCTGTCGGTACAAATAACGCCCGTACTTCCGGCTCGCCGCGTCCGTTCAGGCGCTGCCGGTCGCCGTCGAACACGTGGCACAGGCAAAATATCCAGGCACAGTGCTGGCTGCCACTGCCGTACTGCCAGTGCCCACTGACCATATACCCCCCGTCCCGCGTCAGCGCCCGACCGTAGGGCAGCACCACCCCGGCCACGGCGACCTGGGGGTCTGTCCCAAACACCTCGACTGCTGTATTGATGGGCAGAAACGCGCCCATCAGTGGATTACACCCAGCAATGAAGGCGCACCAACCCGTGGAGCCATCCAGGCGTGCGATGGCTTCGATCACGCGGTAGAAGGTGAGCGGGTGCACTTCCATGCCACCGAGGGCCTGGGGCGTGATCATGCGCCAGATACCAGCCTCAGCGAGCGCCGTGACCACGGGCTGCGGCAGACGGCGCTGGCGCTCGGCTGCGTCGGCGTGCGCCCGAATGAGCGGGGCAAGGCGATCCACCGCAGCCAGTAGGGTGTTGAGGTGCGCGGAGTCACGGTCGGTCATGGGGGCATCTCCTCTCGCAAAGCGCCACGTGGATGCTCCCGACACAGGGCGAACGCATGGGAGCATCTTGCATCCTGCCCTGATGATACGCCATACTGCTCGCATGGTCGCCTCCCAACATTTCGCATGCCATAGGAGACGTGCACTATGTCGACCGATGCATCTACCGTCTTCCCCGCCACCGCCGGTTGGCGTCCGCATCCACGTTACCCGGACCCGGCCATTACCGCCCTCGATCCGCGCTTTGAGCCCTACTGGATTAAGCAAGCCGCCGTCGAGCGCCTCTACACCGGCTGCCGCTGGTCGGAAGGCCCGGTGTGGTGTGGTGACGGGCGCTACTTGCTGTGGAGTGATATCCCCAACAACCGCATCCTCAAATGGGAAGAGGAAACCGGCGCGGTCAGCGTGTATCGCAAACCTTCCAACTATGCCAACGGCCACACCCGCGACCGGCAGGGGCGCTTGATTAGCTGCGAGCACGGCGGCCGACGTCTTATCCGCACGGAATACGACGGCAGCCTCACCGTGCTGATGGACAGCTGGCAGGGCCATCGCCTCAACTCGCCCAATGATGTGGTGGTGAAATCCGACGGCTC
>SXND01000177.1 GCA_005777235.1 Pseudomonadota bacterium | reverse complement strand
GTGCGGCGTTGACATCCCGCTCATGCGAGACCCCGCAGCACGGGCATACCCAGGTTCTTACCCCCAGACCACGGAGTCCTTGCGGGCCGGAGCGTGCGCCACAGTCCGAGCACGTGACACTGGAGAAGGTTTCACGCCCTGACACACAGACCCCAGCAAGCCTCTTGGCTCTGTAAGTCAACTGGGTTCTGACGCGGTGCCAGGCCGCATCATACGTTGAGGTGGCGAAGGGTGTTTTGACAAGTTGCGTACTGGAGACATTGCCAATGACGATCAGTGTGGCACGTCGGGCAATGGCCGTGGTCGCCTGGTGTGTCCAGTCGCGGCGGGCATTGGCGATCGTGGCCTGCAGGGCCTTGACGCGTGTCTTCTTGTGCGCACGCTGGGCCATGGCGAGGGCGGTCGCATGCGTACGGGTGAGATTCGCACGGCGGTAGATGATGCCATCCGAACAGGCGATCTGACTGTTCAACCCCAGGTCGATCCCGAGGTCGAGATGGCCAACGGGCTCTGCAGCGTCAAGCACGTCGCAGTGCAGGTCGCAATGCAGATTGACATCCCAGCGCCCACGCGCGTCTTGGGTGAAGCTCCCGGTCTGCATCACCCCCTCAACGGGCCGCGACAGCCACAGGCGGAACCGATGCCCACAATAGGTGACCGTGTCGCCTTGGAGCGTGATATACGCCGCCTTGAAGGGGATCCATCCCAGCGAACGCTTGTCCGAGCGCCACGTGAGCTTGACCTGCTTGCACTGGCGTCGCCTGGTGACATATTCGGTGCACACTTGCTGAATCGTCTCGGCAGACAGGCGCAAGTCTTTGGAGGTGCCAGCCGTCAGCTGGTGCAGATCGTAGGCCGTGAGCCAGGTCTTGTCTCGACGGAACGCCAACAGGCTCACGTCGTTACAATAATTCCACACATAGTTGATGGCAGACGCCATTTTCTGCAGCGGTGCCCGTGTCGTCTGCTCTTTGATGCGGTCGCGCCATGTGAGGGTTGACATGCTTCATCGTATCAGTTTTATTATGCCCTATGCAAGGGGAATCTTCCGCCTCAGGAGCCTTGGGGAATTGCCCCTTTGCAGGGGCAACCGTTCTTTCCCCTCCGCCCTGAAGGACGGAGCCCCCAGAACGGAGGGTTGGTGGCCCGTGTGACGTCCCTCGGGCTGATACCGCCACTTCAGAAGATGCAGGCTCAGGACATCAAGCCGACTGCCCAATTCTCGGTGCTGGCTTGTGCCCAAGCTCTCGATCTCCTCAGCCACGGCCTCGACGTCGAGGTCATACCACTGACCGGCGCGGAGCAGCGCTGCTGTCCTGTGGCACCAGGCATAAAAATCGTGCGCATACAGCTCGGTGTTGGTACCCATCGGGGCCTGCGCTTTCAGCCTGGGAAAAACGGCAACGTGGTCACGATGGCGCTGAGGGGCTCGCCCAGCATGTGGACCTCAAGGGGTGTCCCTGGCGTAAGCACTTCGCGGCGCACATAGCCCAGCGCAATGTTCTGCTGCCGGGCCGGCGAATACGCTGCGCTGGTGATCCAGCCGACATTGCGTTGTGGCGACACAATGGTTGCCCCCGACTCTGGGAGACGATCGCCCTCAAGCAGCAAGCCCACCAGTTTACGGTTGACGTGGCCACGCGCCTCAATGCGGGCGATGACTTCCTGCCCAATATAGCAGCCTTTCGTGTAGCTAATGGCAGTATCCAGGTTGGCTTCGAGAGGCAGGGTCTCCTCGGTCAGGTCACGACCGTACAGTGGGATGCCCGCCTCAATACGGGCCACGTCCAGCATCGCCAGACCCACGGCGTGGGCGTCACACGCCTGCCGATGGCTCCACAGCGTCTGCCACACGTCTGGCAGGGCTGCCATCGGGGTGAGCAGCACATACCCGGATCCCCCTACATAACTGTGCTGGATACAACGCACCGCATGACCGGCCATTGCGCCCGTGATGCCGGCATACGGTTCGAGGTGTGGTAGCTCTTGCCCCATCCCCAAGGCCAACAGCTCTGCAGCACGCGGGCCTTGGACGGCGAGCACACCCCAGACGCCGCCCTCGTCGTGGAACGCCGCATCTTCCGAGATGACGAAATGGTCAATCGTCTCGACAAAGGGGCGTACTGCCTGCGGTTCCATTTCCAGGAGATAGGCCTCAGGCTCGGCATACACGACGAAGTCTGCCACAAGATGCCCTTTGACATTCAGCAGGGTGGCGTAACAGCCCTGCCCAGGTTGCAGACGCTGCGTATCGTTGGAGACCATGGCATGCAGAAAACGCTGGCGGTCTTTCCCGGAGACACGCACCAGCCCGCGATGCGACACATCACACAACCCCACCCCATGGCGTAGGGCCTGGTACTCGGCCTGCGGTGCCCCAAAATGCTGGGGAAGCTCCCACTCGGCCACCTCGGTGAAGGTGGCGCCCAACCTCTGCTGCAACTCGTACAGTGGACTCCGCGTCATAGCCTCACCCTCTTTCATACATCATGGTACTTCCTTCATTGAGCTGTTTTGCCAGTTTGTGCCCTCTGGGAACGCCGGGCTCCAGCCCGGCTCCCGAAGCCACGCTGGAGCGTGGCGCTCCCAGGAGACGTCGCACATGCGCTCGGTTGAGGCAGTACGACTGCGCTGCTGTCTCACGCCGACGTGGACGAAAAATACACGTGTGCTGGACGCGCTGGGCGGCGGCACCCTGCACGCCGAGTGACTATGTCACACACTGTCAGTGGCGCCAACTGCCAGCGACCTACACGAGAAGGCCCGTTCCACTCAGACAGCGCGCGGGGACGACGCCTTCCACCTCCACGACACGCCGCGCACGCCGAGCGCCAGGGGCAGCCACTGTGGCAGGCGGGCGCTTCAGACGCATTCCGGGAGACGGGGCTCCGTCACCTCGGGCCAAAACGCCTCATCCAGCACTTGCATCGGCATCCACGGGCAGGCGGTGGGCAAGGTGGAGAGAGGGAGAGGCGTTTCCTCGGCAGCATCTTGGCGCGCCAGCGGGTACCAGCGGGCCAGCAGTGCGGGCACCACTTGGTGTAAGCTGGGACTATCCTCCAGCAGCACGGCAATCTCTGCCCGGGCCGTACGGATGCTCTGTCGCCAAGAATGCCCCGTCTGTCTGCCCCCAGGTTGATAAGCCCATTTGAGCAGATGCAGTACGAGATTTTTGAGATGACTTCCCAGGGCTCGCCGGTCACTTTTACCCAAACTTTCCAGCTCCTCTGCGACACTCACCGGATCAAGATCGTACCACTTACCGTCCCGGATCAGCGCCGCGCTGGTCAGGCACCAGGCGTAGAAATCCTGCTCGTACAACTCGGCATTAGTTTCCATCCGGCTTCCTCTCTCCGACGCGGTTTGGTGTCTGGCGCTAGACTGCGCTCGTCGTCATCGGTGTCCTCGTACGGGTTCCGCATCATCACCCCCACGTCATCGCTGACCAGGTCTCTGACGCCCTGGACCTCTCACCCTGCCGGCGCACTCTGGCGTGGACGAAAAATACAGGTGTGCTGGACGCGCTGGGCGGCAGCGCCATCCGCCAGGATGAGCACATCGAGTACGACGAATTCGTGGCCCCTTTTCTCAAATTTCTGGATGGGTACACCACGGACTTCCAGGGGCTCGTTGACCTGGCAGGCACGATAGGTGGCAATGTTACTACCGACATGCATCCACGGTCCCAACATAAAATGCCCCGAGAAGATGCGATTGCACAGATGCAGCAGCATGCCCGGATGCACATAGCCGTGCGCGCCGCGGTAGAGTTCGAGGTCGTCAGTATGGTTCTGGCAATACACCGCGTTCTCTGCCGGGCTGACCGTCAGGGTCAGCACGGGCAGTGGCTCGCCGACTACGATGGCGTCCCAGCTCGCCGGCACCTGTGGTGCCTGTCGGGGTCCAGCCGGCACCTCCGCCAGCGCTGGCACCGTGCTGACGGCACTGGGGAGTGTGGCGCTGCCAACGCCACAGGCCACCCCGGCGGCATTCATCCCGGCTATGTCGAATCCCAGCACGGCGTCATCCACGGCATTGACGGTACCCGTGACGGTCACAGCGTCGCCAGCGTACACTGGCTTACTCAACTGGACGTGCGCCGTGCCCTGGGCCAGCCAGCGGGCTCCAAGGCTGTACACCAGAGGATACGTCATGTACGCATAGACCGACACGCCAGGCACCAGACCACCACGAAACCCGTACTGCTGGGCCACAGCGTCGTCGTGGATCTTATTGGCACTCGCGGCGGCATCGTTGTGTGCTAGCAGCGTGTGGGATGGCAGTTGCATCCCGAGTGTGTAGGAGGTCTGTGCCATAGAAGAGGTTCTCCGTGACGGTATGTGTCGCTGACACCCGTGGCGTGCGAGCGCCGATCACGGCCGTGGACTGCGGGTCAGCGCACCACAGGAGCCGGGATCGGTAGGTAGGCGGCATCGACCGGGGGCAAGGTGACTGGGCGATAGTCGCTGTAGCGCAGGGCTTCCACCAGGTCCGCCGTAGAGGTCAGCGTGTCCTCGAAGGCCGTGGCACAGGTGAGAAACCAGTTGGGGTCCACATAGTGCGCATCACTGCCTCCCAGACCACGCAGCGTCTGCTGGGTACACAGCGCATCGGCGCGCGCGTTTTGCGGCTCGGTGTTCTGGCCATTGTAGCGTTCGAGAATGCGCACCCCGGCCACTTCGGTCAAGTCGCGCTCTATAATGTTGCCAAAAACAGATTCGCGAAACGGGTGCGACGGGACAGCGACTGCCCCCAGATTGTCCAATTCGGCAATAATGCGGCGACCATCGTGCATACGCTTGGTCAAATCGAAACGCTCCAGCACTTTGTCGTTGATGCCATAGACCAACAAATGCCCCAGGTTAGTATCCATCTCGATCCCCTGTAACACCAAGACGCCGTAGTCGTCCCAATACTTTTGCAGATCCAAACCAGGGGTATAGGTGCGGTGCTCGGTGAGGACAAACCCATCAAAGGGGTGGAAGCGGCGGTAGGCCAGGATGAGATTGATATAGCCCGCAATCGTCGCGGTGCTGTCATCAGAGGCCGCGGTGTGCACGTGCATGTCAAGAATCACGGGCGTCACTTCTCCTGACTAAACATTGGCGTGCAGGGGCGTGGCGGTCTCGCCATCAGGCCCCGTGCACGCGCAGAGCACTTATTGACCGGCCCGTTGCAGATGCCGGAGATCCAGACCAAACGTTTGCGGCCACAGCTCGGCCACTTTCTCCAGAGTCCAGCCACCGGGGCAGAACGCCGTTTTCACGGGGCGCGGATCTTCGATCAGTGACAGCCGATCCCCCGAGATGCCCACCGTCCAGCCGGTAATGTCCTGCGCCATATCCGAGGCCAGAAACGCCACAACTGACGCCACGCTTTCCGGCCGCCGCGGCCCAGCCTGCGGCGCCGCGGCCTGGCCCACACCACGCTCGGCACGGATCTGGCGCGCCGACTCCGGGACCGTCGCTGTCATACGCGTATCCGCCGCCGGCCAAATGGCATTGGCGCGCACGCCGTATTTCGCCATATCGCGGGCCACGGTGCGGGTGAGCCCCAAAATCCCAGCCTTGGCCGCCGAGTAATTGGCCTGGCCAGAGTTCCCGGCCGCCGAGATGGACGAAAAGTTGATGATGCACCCGCTTTTCTGGGCGCGCATGAGCACACACGCGGGCTTCGTGACACAGAACGCGCCACGGAGATGCACGTTGATGACCGCATCCCATTCTTCGATACTCATGTTAAAAATCATGCGGTCGCGTAAGATACCCGCGACGTGCACCACAATATCAATGCGGCCATAGGTGTCTACGGCGGTCTGGATGATGTTTTGCCCACCTTCAGGTGTCGCCACCGAGTCGTAATTCGGCGTCGCTTCGCCACCGGCGGCCTTAATCATCTCGACCGTCTGATCGGCGGCAGAACGCGACTGACCCACGCCATCCACGGCCGTACCGAGGTCATTGACCACGACTTTGGCGCCTTCAGCCCCCATGAGCTTGCAGATTTCGCGGCCAATCCCACTACCGCCACCCGTGACGGCAGCGATTTTACCTTCGAGTAACATGTCACCCTCCTCCAAGAGAAAGAGCCACCCACAGGGCTGCCGGGCATGTGAGTCCAGCCCCCACTACCGGGCCGCTACGAGATATTCGGGCTTATTGCGTTCCTCAATGCGAATCACCCCAAAGCGATCGGTGGACGCTTGGAACTGTGCCCCGCCCGTTTCTTCCGAGATGAGTTCGAGAATGCGCGGGCATTTGTTTTTGCCAATAAAAATGGTGTGGATCGCCACGCCCAGTTCTTTGGCCATCTCGCGCTCTGCCTTCACTTCCCAATCGCCCTGGGTGGGCACGCCATCGGTCAGGAACAGGATGTGTTGATTCCCAGAACCGTGCCGCTTGAATTCCGCCAGGGAATCTTCCAGCGAGTTCTGATAATTCGTGCAACCTGAGCAATGTAGATGCAAGGCTCGTTGCGACATTTTTTCGTAATCACGCACAAAAAACTTCCCGCCCACCTGATATTTCGTGGACAAGTGATTGAACTCGATATACCCCACCCGCATACGTTTCTTGCGGGCCAGCTCCACCAGACGCAGAATAACTGACGAAGCCCATTTGGAGTAAATGCCGGCCATGGAGGAGCTGATATCACGCAGGATGGCCAACTCCCCACCGCGATCAAAACGTTCACGCAACAAAACACGGGGGAGTTGCGGCGTCACCTGATCATACCAGACGGAGCTTTCGACCGGATCGGTGTCCAAAATGTCGGCGAAGTTCGTCATGCGCCGCCACCGGCGCGGTTGCCCGCCCGGATGCGGCACCTTTTCCGCCATGTTGCGGTCCATGCGGCCTTTAAGGACTTTGAGCAACACCTCGATATTTTCAATCGTTTCGCTATCGAGGTTCAGCTCGGTGTTGTCGCCCCCATCTTCAGCATTGGGGCTGAGCGTCTGTTGCACCATATCGCCCAGCTCCAACTGCTGCTTGCGGTGATCGGCCGTGGCTTCCTGCGCACTGTAGTCGGTACGTGGTTGCCCCTCGGTCTGCTCCTCCGCTTGGGACTGACTCATCTGCTCAACGTCTTCCTGCTCCTCAGGAACTACTTTTTTTTTTCGGAGCAGTTCATTAATAATTTCCTCAAGGCGCTTGTGCAGCTCCTCGGGAATGCGGAACGTCGTGATGTATTTCATCACGAAGAGGTCTTCGGGGATACAATGCGTCCGCCCTTCCAACACCGCCTTCGATTTGAGAATCTTGACGGCTTTGACCAGGAAGGTGCGGTCGGTCAGGAGGGAGTTGCTCTCATTGAGGTTGTAGTCGTTGAGTAGCACGTTGAGCAAGGCGAGCAGGAGTTCCTTCACCTCGTTCGTCAAATCCACCTGGGGCACCAGGGAGTTGGCCGTATCCAAAATGACGCGACGCACTTGGGGGACGACCGTATCGCTCATGTGGTTGTCGGCGTACAGGTCAATGACCCGTGCGGCGTGATCCCACTGATTGCGCTGTAACAAACCGAGGGTGCGCATCTGGATGGTAAAGCGATCCAGGTTGGCCGGATCGAGTGGCTCATTATAGTATTCATCTTTGGTGGGGTTCCCGGTCGCGATAGCGGTCAGGAGAGGAATCGTGTCATCACCAAATTTACGCTCATTGAGAATGCGCAGCAGGACGTTCAGTGCTTCACCTGGCGCCCGGGAAATGTCGTCCAGGACGCAGATTTCTGCGGTCAAGACGCCACCCTTGCGGTTGGCCTGCCGGATGAGCTCGCCCCCGGAGGTTTCGCGTTCGCGGAAGATCACGGTCTCCCCAACAATCTCGGCCAACCGGGTATCACGATGCAATTGATAGAAAAAAAACTTCAGCTCTGCTGCCTTTGAGGTAATCTCCGCCAGCATGGTCTTTGCAGTACCTGGCGGCCCTTCGAGATAGATATGCTCACGAGCGATCAGCCCAAGCATAATCGCTTCTTTGACGTCGTCGTGCCCGACGACATGCGCATCCATCTCGCTTCGGATCTGTTGCAAGCCTGCCAAAACGTCCATAGAGGAACCTTACCTGCTAGTGTCATAACCTGTTAGCTCTAGACGCACTACAAGCATTTCGTGGAGCACAACCGTAGCATACCCCGCGGGTAAAGGCAAAGCAAATTTCCCATTGTACCACTTATAGAAGTACTAGAGACTGCGCCATCACCAGGGGCGTCTGGACAAGGCAGCGCCCCCCAAATGTGCTACCATATTTGCCACGCTCACATGCTACACGACATCGTACGCGGCTGGAGGATGACTATGCCACCACGGTTAGGGTTTATTGGTCTCGGGCTGATGGGCAAGCCCATGGCAACACGGCTGCTTGAGGCAGGGTATCCTGTCGCCGTGCACAATCGCAGCCAGGGGGCAGTGCACGAACTGGCCGCGCGCGGGGCGGTGGCTTGTACCTCCGGGCGTGAGGTCGCAGCGCAGGCTGATGTGATCATTACTATGCTACCAGATGCCCCGGATGTCGAGCTGGTGTTGCTGGGGGCCAATGGCGTGCTGGAAGGCATCACCCCAGGCAGTGTGATTATCGATATGACTTCGAACAATCCTGAGGACTCGGCGCGCTTTGCGGCGGCGTTTACGGCGCGCCAAGTCGGCATGCTCGATGCCCCCGTCAGTGGTGGCGATGTTGGGGCCCGCACGGGCACGCTGTCCATCATGGTCGGCGGTCCCCCGGAGACGTTTGCCGCGTGCGAACCCATTTTGAAGGTGCTGGGGCATAAAATTGTCCATGTGGGACCGCGGGTCGGCATGGGCTGCCATGCGAAGCTGGCGAATCAGATCCTGGTGGGTATCACCCTGGCAGGTATGGGCGAGGCCCTGGTGTATGGCGCCAAGGCCGGCATTGACCCCGCCCTGCTGGTCGAAGCCATGAGCGCTGGCCTGGCCCGCTGCGGCTCGCTGGATATTAAGGCCCCCAAAGTCTTAACGGGGGATTTTCAACCTGGCGGCAAGGTGGATTCACAGGTCAAGGATCTGCGCTACGTCATGCAGATGGCGCGCCAGCTGCGCATCGCGCTCCCGGTCACGGCCCTGGTCAATGAGTTGTTCCATGCCGTGCAATATGCCGGGCGTGGCGATTGGGATCACGCCGCGATTATCACGCTCATTGAAGATATGGGCGGCATTAAGGCGCGGAGCCCGTTGCGGCCCTAGCGGCGCACGCGCGGCAACGGGCCACACGGCTACGTGGGCAACTGGGTGAGGTGCATGCGGCTGCCCATGCTCGTATTGGTATCAAAATAGAGCACCTGCTGGCCGATGGCATTGGTGTTGGGGGCATCGGCGACGAACTGCAAGCCGCGACAGCAACAATCGCTGATGCCCGTGCTGATATCCCCGGTGACATACCCTACGTGGTCCATGGTGTGGGCAGCACTCATGGTGCTGGCATCCTGCGGCTCAATGAGCTCCACCTGCACCCGCCCAAAATTCACAAAGGCGTTGCGCCCGCCACGCCGTGACGTCCCACCGCCCACGTGCACGCCATCAAACTTGCTGACATACCAGGCGATCGCCTCCTCGACGTTGCGGACCAGGTAGCCAGCGTGAATGATTTTGTCGATCTGGACGCCGTGCCCCACCCCGACGGTATTGGGCTGGACCGGCAACTGGGTCAGGTGGATGAGCACGCCGTTGGTCGTCGCAGGGTCAAAGTATAACACCTGCTGCCCTAAGGGGTTGGTGAAAGGTGCCGCGGCGATAAAGGCAAAGCCCTTGGCGTGCGCCTGCGCCACGGCCTGAGGGATGTCCGCCACGACGTAGCCCACATGATGCATGACCAGCGTGTCTTTGGGTAAGGTATGCGCATCACCAGGCTCGATCAGCTCCGCTTCCACCTGACCGAAATGCACAAAGGCGTTGCGCCCGCCGCTGGGCACAGAACCGCTGCTGCGCACGGGGCCACCCCCGGCATTTTCGGCCCCGAACTTGTGCGTGAACCATGCCACGGCCTTGTCCAGATCATCGACCAGATAACCAATGTGTTGAATTTTCTCGAACATGTCTGCTCCTTTTGCGTGCTGGGTTGATGGTGCCAGCGGGGGTAACCTGGGGCGCGTTAGGCTGCCGGCGCTACGGTAAGACCGCGCACGTTGTTCTTGGCAATCGTCCGTGCCACCAGGCCTGTCGCCTTAATATCCTCAATGAAGGTACGGAGATACGCTGCACCTGCCGGGCGGCCTTTGGGCGTGCCAGCGGCCTGCTGCACCGCGGTAAAGTTGCCGTCGAGGATGCGCGAACCAGGCAGATTGTCCTGATCCGTAACGAGGCGTGGCCGGAGTCCGGCGAGGGCATCAAGCTTGTCGTCAACAAAGTGCTGGAAGGCGTTATCGCCGCCCTGAAAGCGCACCAGTTCGGCGTGCTGTAAGCTCCGGCTCAGATAGAGTTCATAGGCGCTGCGGTCCGGTGCGGCAATACGGATGCCGGGACGGTCGACCTCGGCGATGGTCGTGAGCGGCGAGCCGGGTGGCACCAGGTAGGTCGCCTCGATCTCCACGTAGGCGGCGGTGAAGTCAATAACGTTCGCCCGCTGTGGCTCGGCACCAATAAAGCCGACATCCCACACGCCGGTGGCCGCCGCGTCCGCCAGCACACCGGGGTTCGGGTACGGCACCAGCGCCACCGGGACGCCGAGGCGCGCGCCGAGTTCGCGCCCGAGATCGGACGCTAAGCCGCAGGGCGCGCCGGTGGTGGGGTCGGTCGCGGTAAGTAAAAAATTGCTCATGTTGAGGGCCACGCGCAGCGTGCCGGTGGGCGCGAGTTCAGCACGGACCACAGCCAGGTCATCAGCCATCGTCATCCCCTGTGTCAGTGAGATTGTTGTCCGGTGCGCCCCTGGTGCGCCTCGGACGGGTAGAGCGTGCGCGACGGCACAGCGCTCATGTCTGGCGTTCCAGCAGGTCTGCCGCCAGCGTCTCAAGTTCTGCGGTCCAGTCGGTGGGAGGCACGGCTGGCCGCAGGAGAAATTTGGAGAACCCGGCCTGTAGCCACGCGTCAATGCGGTCAAGCAAGGCCATACGGCTCTGCGGCACCACCGTCGTGGGGTCGAGATCTGGACGGCGGCGACGCATTTGCTCGACCGCCACAGCCGATAAAGGGCCACGGCTATAGGTGAGATTCACCCCAAAATGCTCCGGGTCGATCGCACGTCCCGCTTCGGCCGCGGCGGCCTCGATATGGCGGCGTTTCTCCGCCGCTTCTGTAGGGGTGAGCTGACCGGGAATCCACCCATCGCCCAAACGTCCGGCCCGACGTAGGGCTCCAGGCGCCTGCCCTCCTAGCCACATCTCGAGGGGCGTCTGCACTGGGGTGGGGGCGATACACGCATCACGCAGCTGGTAGCGCGGGCCATCGTGCTGCACGACCTCACCTGTCCACAAGCGTCGTAACAAGGGCAGCACTTCGTCCAGCAGCGCCCCGCGTTCGGCTTGGGTCACGTGCTGGGCCAGCATCTCTGGCGCCTGCGGCTGGCCGAGGACCATAATCAGCAGCAAGCGCCCGCCACTCAGGCGGTCCAAGTTGGCGAGTGCGCGGGCCAGTCGCACTGGGTTGCGTCCCGGCACAATCAGGTACGCGCCGAGTTTCAGACGCGTAGTGCGGGCTGCGGCATGGGTCAGCCCGACGAGGGGATCAAACGGCCCGTTAAGCATGAGCTCGGGCAGCCAGAGCGAATCAAATCCCAGACGTTCGAGCGTGTCCACGAACTGCGGGAAGTGTTCGAGTGCCAGGTCAGCCTGACCTCGACATGTAACCCCGAACCGGACCTTCATATCCTTAACCTCCGCTGCCTTCCCCGACGGAGCCCGTGGCTTGTGCCTGTGCAGGCAGGATGCCAGGTCAGCCGTGCGAAAGCAAGAGGACAACCTTGCCTGCCCGGCCCACATCACACCCCCCGGGAGCCTGGAGCCACCCCGCACGCCCGACGTCTCAGGCTTTGATCGCGTCGATCTGTTCCTGGCTTGGCACAAAATAGGCCCGACCGCATTGATGACACTCGATGAAGCCTTCGTCGATAATGCGGTAGCGTGTCTCCTGACAGCGGGGGCAGAAATTCCCCGGCGTCATCTTGAGCGTTGTACCATCCTCTTGGTGCAAGATCACCGGCATATTGTGATAAGCGCCCTTGACTTGGGTAATCGCCATTGTGTGTGCTCCTCTCATGACGTTGCTGGTCTTTGGCCGCGCCACATCGTGGAAAAATAATTGTAGCATTGTTCGCGCCCACTCAAGACTTTTGCGTGGCTGCTGGGGTATCCTTTCCGCCACAGGCAATCGCCAGCCCGTCTCGCCTTGCCCACTCTGCTGCTGGGCATAGGGACTGCAGGATGGGGTCGGAGTGACTGCGCCAGTATCCGTGTAACCATAAAAGGGCACATCCATGAAGTACACAACCGTTGCAAGGCTTGGCCGCTCGGTCATTGTCTCGTTGATGGCGCTGGGCTGCTATGTGGCAGCACCGCAAGCGAGCCCCGTCGCTGTAGTGAATGCGGGTTTCGAGGACACCTCTGGCCAGAGTGTGTTCAATGAATTTACCCTCGGTCAGCCGGCTGGCTGGAATTTTCATAATCCTACTGGTCTCATTGGGTCTCTCGGAACCTTCACCGGCACATTACAGCCGAACGGCTCCGATTTTTTTAATACCACCGCGCCTGAGGGGAGCAAGGTCAGCATTTTGTTCAACAGTGAACGCCAGGGTGAGGGCGAATACGGCTATGTGCAAACGCTGGCTGCCACGCTGCAAGCCGATACGACCTATGCCCTCACCGTCCAAGTCGGCAATATCGCCTCGGGCACGGCGCAGAACGGCGCCTTCTTTGACTTGGATGGTTTCCCTGGCTATCGCGTTGACCTGTTGGCCGGAAATACGGTGATTGCGCAAGACCTCAATACCCTGGCAATGGCGGAAGGGGAGTTCGCGCTGTCAACCGTCTCCATCAGCATCGGGGCCGTCCACGCGCAACTCGGACAGGCGCTCGGCATTCGTTTGGTCAATCTCAACGTCATACCAGACGGATACACGCAGGCGACCTCTCCCGACTTGGAAGTCGATTTCGACGATGTGAGCCTGTCCGCTACGACCGTCCCCGAACCAGCGACAGGCCTGTCGCTGGGCCTGGGCGGCGGCGTTGGTCTCCTGATCCAGTGTCTGGCCAAACGCCGGCGCCTGCGGCGCCTCACCGCTGCAGCGGGTGCCGAGCGTCACTGAGCGCTGGGGCCAGACGTCATGGTGCACCGCGCAGGGTGCCGCGACGATTTTGCTTAACAGCCTGGCCCGCTTCGTCTATCATACAGCCCTCATTGCCCATGCACACTTTACTGCCTGTGCTATTTGGTTTTTGGGAGATCGCATGCCTGAATCCTACGACACCCTCCGGGTCACGCATACTGACGACGGGTACGTTGCCACCGTCGCTATGCACCGCCCCGAAGCCCTCAATGCCATGAACACCACCATGGGACGCGAGCTGCTGCAGTGCTTTGAGGCGTTCTTCTGGGACAAGCAGACGCGGGTGGTCATTCTCACCGGCACGGGCGACAAAGCCTTTTGCGTCGGGGGAGATCTCAAAGAACGCCAGGGTATGACCGACGACGCGTGGCGGGAACAGCATGTCATCTTTGAACAAGCGGCATTTCGCGTCTTGCGCTGTCCGTTGCCGGTGATCGCCGCGGTCGAGGGGTTCGCTATGGGAGGTGGCTGTGAGCTGGCAGTGCTGTCCGATTTTGTCGTGGCCAGTGAGCGCGCGGTATTTGCCGTGCCGGAAGTGACACGGGGCATTTTCCCGGGTATCGGCGGCACGCAGCTGCTACCACGCATTGTCGGTATGCCATTCGCTAAAGAGATGATTTTTACTGGACGCCGTGTGCCTGCCCCAGAAGCCAAGACTGTGGGCCTGGTGAATCACCTCGTGCCCCCGGGACAGGCGCATGCCACAGCCCTGGAGATTGCGACCACCATCGCACAGAACGGTCCCATCGCCGTACGGCAAGCCAAAAAAGCCATTGCCTGGGGCACAGAGGCCGACCTGGAAACGGGCATGATGCTAGCGATTGAAGCCTACAACGGCACGATCCACACGGAGGATCGCCTCGAAGGGGTGCGCGCCTTCAATGAGCGCCGACCCCCACGCTTTCAGGGCCGCTAGGGCGAGCAGGAAGGAAGAGAGCTATGACCGAGATGGGCAATACACTGACCGAAGAGCAGCAAGCCCTGCGCAAAGCCGTTTATGATTTGTGCCAGCTCTATCCCGGGTCGTACTGGCGGGAGCTCGATGAAAAACGCGAATACCCCGAGGCCTTTGTGCAGGAGTTGACGAAGACCGGCTACCTGGGGGCGTTGATTCCTGAAGCCTACGGTGGCAGTGGGCTGGGTATTGTAGAGGGCGGGCTCATCCTCGAAGAGATCAATCATTCCGGGGGCAATGCCGCTGCCTGTCATGCGCAAATGTACATCATGGGCACGGTGTTACGCTATGGCTCTGACGCACAAAAAGCGCGGTATCTGCCGCAGATTGCCAATGGCACCCTGCGCTTGCAGGCCTTCGGCGTGACGGAGCCCAATACCGGTTCGGACACGACGCAACTGCAAACCACGGCGGTGCGCAATGGCGATGTCTACGTCGTCAATGGCCAGAAGATCTTTATTTCTCGCGTGCTGCAATCCGATCTGCTCTTGCTCCTGGCCCGCACTACCCCGCTGAGCGAGGTGCGCCGGCGCACTGATGGTCTGTCCGTCTTTCTCATCGACATCCGCCAGCTCCCGGGTTTTACGGTACGTCCTCTTCACACCATGATCAATCATGCCACCAACGTGCTGTTTTTCGACAACGTTGCAATTCCGGTGGATAGCCTGATTGGCGAGGCAGGTAAAGGTTTTTCCTACATCCTGGATGGCATGAATGCCGAGCGCATTCTGGTGGCCTCTGAGTCGATTGGCGATGGACGCTGGTTTGTGGAAAAAGCCGTGCAATACTCCAAGGATCGCGTCGTCTTCGGCAAGGCCATCGGCGCCAACCAGGGCGTGCAATTTCCCATTGCCAAGGCGCATATGGCCGTCGAAGCCGCGGACCTGATGCGTTTCAAAGCCGCGGCATTATTCGATGCCGGCCAGCCCTGTGGCGCAGAGGCCAATATGGCCAAATATCTCTGCGCTGAAGCGGCTTGGGAGGCGGCCAACGCCTGCCTCGACTGCCATGGCGGCTACGGCTTTGCCTCCGAGTATGATGTGGAGCGTAAATTCCGCGAAACGCGCTTGTACAAGACGGCCCCAATCAACAACAATCTGGTGCTGGCGTATGTTGGGCAGCATGTGCTGGGCATGCCACGGTCGTATTAACAGTGTGGTGCGTGACACAGAGAAGGAGACACAGATGCCAGAAGCTAATTTCGTGACCATTTGTGAAGTAGGAACGCGTGACGGTTTTCAGATCGAACCTGAGTTTATCCCGACTGATCAGAAGATCGAGGCGGTCAATCGGCTCAGTGCCGTAGGCATGCCGCGCATTGAGGTGACCTCATTCGTGCATCCCAAGGTGGTGCCGCAATTACGGGACGCCGAAGAGGTCATGGCCCGCATTGTGCGGCGTCCAGGCACCCTCTATGCTGCCCTGGTGCCGAACGATAAAGGGGCACAGCGGGCGGTGCAGGCCGGGGTAGATCGGCTGCACACGGTGCTCTCGGCCAGCGAGAGCCACAATCTGGCCAACGTCAACATGACCGTGGCCGAGTCGTTGGTGAAATTAGCGGCGGTAGCGCAGGTGGCGCATGCCGCGGGCGTGCCGTTACAAGGCGGTATCTCGTGCACATTCGGCTGCCCGTTTGAAGTCGACGTGCCACTCCAGAACCTCGAAGCCATTGTGGCCCGTCTGGTCGATCTGGGTTTCCAGGGCATTTGTCTGGCCGATACCACCGGCATGGCGAATCCAGCCCAGGTACGGCGCGTGCTGGAACACCTGGCGCCGCGCTTTCCCGGCGTGGAATGGACGCTGCACACCCACAACACCCGCGCCATGGCTATCCCCAATATCCTCGCAGCTCTGGAGTGCGGGGTGCGCCACTTTGACTCCTCGATTGGGGGCCTGGGCGGCTGTCCGTTTGCCCCTGGCGCCACGGGCAACGTCTGCACCGAGGATCTCGTGCATTGTCTGCATGCGATGGGCTACACCACTGGCATTGATTTGGATGGCCTGATTGGGGTGTCCAGACGCGTGCAGGAGTTTATTGGCCGTGAACTCCCTGGGCAGGTGATGAAGGCTGGCACCTGGGATCGCCGTTATAAAGTCCCGCACAATGTCGAGGAACGCCTTGCCGCGTTGGCGTCCTAACCCGGGCGCTCGGCGCCCCCATCACCTACGGCGGCCTAGACAGGAGCACACCCTATGCCGAAAGCTGGAATCGTTGGGGGCATTTTTGGCGTGCTCTTGGTGGGGGTCGTGCTGTATGCGAGTCTGAGCTTCAACCAGGAAACGTGTGAAGTCTGCCTCGATTTCCAGGGACGCTCCAAGTGTCGTTCTGCCTCTGGCGTGGACGAGCGCAATGCTGTGCAGGCTGCCAAAGACAACGCCTGTGCCTATCTCGTGCGCAGTAAAACCGAGGGCATTCTCTGTAGTCAGACGCCGCCAATACGGGTGACGTGTCAGGGGCGCTGAGCTTCTCTAGCGGGGTATCAAGACGTATTATGGCACCATACGATCCACCAACGCCGGAGCCGCCAGTTCCCGCTGAGCGACGCTGGGGCGTGCTGCTCTTGTGGCTCTTGCCAGGGCTCATGCTGCTTGGCGTCTTGGGCTACGGCTTGCTCACGCGTGAAGCCACCGACACGAGTACGACACCCCGGGTAGGGGCGCCTCTGGCGGATTTTACCTTGCCAGACTTGCAAGGACGCCTCGTGCAACTGCACGCGTTACGTGGCCAGGTGGTGTTCGTCAATATCTGGGCCACGTGGTGCCCACCGTGTATTGAGGAAATGCCCACCATTCAGCACCTGTACGAACGCCTGCATGGGAAGGGTTTGACCATCCTTGCCGTCAGTCTGGATGCCCTGGGGGCCCAGGTGGTGGCGCCGTTTATGCAGCAACGGCGGCTCTCCTTCCCGACGTTGCTCGATACCATGAACCTCACGCAACGTCTGTATCAGACCACGGGTGTCCCGGAGAGTTTTATTGTGGATAAGCGGGGGATCCTCGTCGAAAAGATCGTCGGGCCGCGGGATTGGGTGCATCCGCAGATGGTGGCCAATTTTGAACGTTTACTCGCCATGCAATAAGACCCCCACATGGCGTTTTCTAGCCGCAGACGCTCACCGTCTGCCTTCGAGCCAGCGAGGAAGTCATGGCGGAACCTCTCAGCATCACGGAAATCTCTCCAGAGCAATTACAGGCGCGTCTCACGCAGGGCGAGGCCGTCGTGGTCGTCGATCTGCGCCAGGCATGGGAGTACCAGTCAGGGCACATTCCCGGGGCAATGTCCCTGTTTATCGAGGAAGTGCCGCGACGCCTGACCGAGCTGCCCCTGGATGCCGACATTGTCTTGCAATGTTGGCACGGTCATACTAGCTTGGATGTCGCAGCCTACATGATCCAGCAAGGTTGGCAGGCCGACCGGGTCGCCAGTTTGAGCGGCGGGTTTGCGGGCTGGGTCCATACGCACGGGCTGACGGCACTCACACGGGACTAGGGGTCTGTGGTGACACTCTCCAACCAACCGACGGTCTGGTTGGAGCTTCTTGGGGAAACCCCAAGCTACGTGCCGGGTGTCCGCCGGAACTACCTGGCGTGGAGCCAGGATACGTGGACACGCTCCTGAAGCATGCCGATGAACATTGGACCCACACCTCGGTTCGGGTGTGGAACCCCCTCTGCGCACGTCTCAAAGCGCCAGGCTCTTTGTCTCACTGCCTCATCGGCAGTCTCCGTCAACGGCGTCCGTTGACGGATGCGTGGCAGCGTCTCACCGTACAGAGGGAAGTCAACCACCACATCTGTGGCTCTTGGGCAAGAGCCACCCGTGCTTCACC
>SXND01000176.1 GCA_005777235.1 Pseudomonadota bacterium | reverse complement strand
AGCTCCTGCTGGGGGCTCTGGGCGTGTGTGGTGGATGGCGGCATCCGGCACGATCAGATGCTCCAGATCGGGCCCTTCCACGAAGACGCGCGTTTCAAGGGCCACTACGTAGCGCGGCAGGAGCAAGGGACTGAGATACTCACGCAGATACACTAATAAGCTAGCGTGCACGTCTGGCCATAGTTGGGGATGTTCGAGATACGGGTCCATACCGGGGAAGATGAGTGGCATCGTCGTCCTTCCTCATACAGCGCCCTGCGCTGCGACATTCTGCCTCAGAGCCTCTCCCCGTAGGCCATCGAAAGACCCATCCGCATCGTCGGGGGCGACCGGTCGGTCGCTCCCGACCTGGGTAGGCTTTGACACTGCTGTATGGCGTGATACTAGCATCCCTACCCGCCCCTGACAAGGTGAGCCCTCGTCTGGCACTCGCCGCACAGACCACCGGCCCCGCGCCGTAGGGTATGGACCAGACGCCAGCCTGCTATGAGGCCTCCGGTTTACAGCCCGGCAAAGATATCGGATTCTGGCGTGTGGAGAGGCGCGGGGCTCACTACACAACGAAACGACTCGTAGCGGTACAGCCACGGCCCGGCCAGACGCACGAACCACCAGAAGAAATCGCCCTGGCGCATCTGGCTGCGATGCGTGAACAGGGCGCGCCATTTCTGGCGCAGCACCGAGCGCACGTTCACCCGGGTGGTAATCAGCTCATCCGGGCAGCCGAGCTGTTGTGGATCGAAGTCGGGGTCGCGTAGACTAGTCTTGCGGCCAAAGCGATGCAAGAGTTTGAGCGTGCGCAGGGCCTCCGAGCGGGCCCAGGCCGTGTAATAGACTTTGCGCACCTGCCAGGGCGGACCAGCGTCCAGCACCCGCTCAGCATCGGCGGCCAGCGCAATGGCCGCCATGGTCACGCGATGGGTCATAATGTGGTCGGGATGGCCGTAGCCGCCCTGCTCATCATAGGTCACGACGACATCCGGGCGATGCTGGCGTAGGAGCTGCGCCAGGTGGGCGGCCACGCCCTCGACGTCAGCCTGGGCAAAGGCCTCGGGCGCGTTATTGGTGTCCCAGCCGTCCATGCCGGAGTCGTGATAGCCCAGCGCATAAAGATGGGTCACGCCGAGAATCGCTGCCGCGCGGTGTAACTCGGCATGACGCACCTCGGCGAGGCGCTGGCGGTCGGCGGCATGTTCGCGGGGTTTGAGGCGTAGACGGGGGTCTTTCACATCCCCCAGATCGCCGTTGGTGCAGGTGACGAGCACGGTCGTATGTCCCTGTTCGGCAGTCAGCCGTAACAAGCCGCCGGTGCCGCTCGACTCATCATCTGGATGCGCATGCACCGCCAGCAGGGTATACGTGGGTCTGGGGGCGTGACGCATGGGTCTCTCTCCTTGGTTGGTATCTGGTGTCCTGATCGTGGATGTCTACATGCGATGCAGGGGGAGGCCACATTACAGCAAAAAACCGGACGAGACGCAATCCGCGCTATAATGAACGGGAAGCGACACACCCTGCTCTGGAGCCCTGCATGCACAAGACGACGCGGCAATTTTTGACGGATCTCTGGACCTTGACCCGGCCCTACTGGTTTTCCGACGAGCGCTGGACTGCGCGCGGACTGTTAGCCGCGGTCGTGGGTCTGAAGCTGGGACTGGTCTTTGTGTCGGTCCTGATCAATCAGTGGAACAATGCGTTCTACAATACCCTGCAAAACCTCGACCAAGAGGGTTTTTACACCCAGTTACTCCGCTTTACGTGGTTAGCCGCCAGCTACATTATCGTGGCGGTGTACGAGCTGTATCTCAACCAGCTGTTGCAGATTCGCTGGCGGCGCTGGCTCACCGAGCACTTTTTGCACGCGTGGATCGGGGCCCGAACCTACTACCGCATGCAACTCACGGCACAGGACACCGATAACCCCGATCAGCGTATTGCCGAAGATTTGGCGCTGTTCTGCGACAAAACGCTCAGTCTGACGCTGGGCCTGCTCTCTGCGGTGGTGACGCTGCTGTCCTTTGTGGCAATCCTCTGGGGCCTGTCCGGGGCTTTCCATGTCAGCCTCAGCGGCTATATGTTCAATATCCCAGGGTATATGGTGTGGTTCGCGCTGTTGTATGCCGTGCTGGGAACCTGGCTGACGCATGCCATTGGTCGACCGCTGGTCCAGCTCAACTTTGGCCAGCAGAAATTTGAGGCCAACCTGCGCTTTGCCCTGGTGCGGGTGCGGGAAAATATGGAAGGCGTGGCGTTGTATCACGGTGAAGCGGGGGAACTCCGGCATTTGACCCGCTGCTTCTTCGAGGTCATGCGCAACTGGCGGCAGATCATGACGCGGCAGAAAAAGCTGACGTGGTTTCGGGCCGGCTACAATCAGGCGGCGATTATCTTCCCATTCGTGGTCGCCGCACCGCAGTATTTTAGCAAGACCATTCAGCTCGGCGGCTTGATGCAAACGGCGTCGGCTTTTAACCAAGTGCAAGACGCTCTGTCGTGGTTCGTCAATGCCTATGTAGAGCTGGCATCCTGGAAAGCCACCGTGGACCGCCTGACCACGTTTCAGCAGGCCACCGTTGAGGCCAGTCACGCCATGCAGCAGCAGGCAGGCATCATCGTGACCAACGCCGCCCAGGAGCATGTGAGCATCGACGACCTGACGTTAAACTTGCCTGATGGGCGCCCGTTACTAGCCTCCACGGCGCTGAGCTTTGCGCCACGCTCCGCAACACTGGTCACCGGCCCCTCGGGTTCTGGGAAAAGCACCTTGTTTCGGGCCATGGCAGGGATCTGGCCGTTCGGACAGGGCACCATTACCCAACCGGTAGGCTCCCAGGTGTTGTTTTTGCCACAGAAGCCCTATCTCACCATTGGCACGCTCCGTGAACAACTGACCTATCCAGCGGCGGCTGAGGCCTTTGACACCAGTGTGTTACAACAGACGTTGCACGATTGTGGCCTGGCACACATGGTACAGCGCCTCGACGAAGCGCAGCATTGGGGCCAGATCCTGTCGGGCGGTGAACAGCAGCGCGTCGCCTTTGCCCGCGCGTTGTTACAGCGGCCCCAGTGGCTGTTTCTGGATGAAGCCACTGCCTCCCTCGATGAGGCCAGTGAGGCGCATCTGTACACCCTGATACGCACACGCCTACCGGAGACGAGTCTCATTAGCATTGGCCATCGTCCCACCCTGGGCCAATTTCACGAGCACCGCCTGCGACTCGAACGCGATGCTGTTGGGCTGAGCCATCTCGTCGCCGTCGCATAAAGGAACCTCTCGCATGTATTTCGCCAAATTTCTTGTGGGGACCGGCGCGGTGCTCGTCGTGATGTTTAGCGTGGCCGTGTGGTTGTGGCAAGGGGCATTGCTGTACCATCCCCGCCCCTATGATCCGGCCATGTTGACTATGCTGCCGCCGCGTTTAGTGGAACTCGCCTACAGGACGGAGCAGGGCAAGCAAGTGGCGTTTTATCTCCCACCGCACGATGGCAAGACGCCCAAAGTACTCTGGGTGCTGTTTGCGGGGAATGGTTCACTGGGGCTGGAATGGTTGCGGCACCTCCGCCCTTCGGCTGCGCCGCGGGCGGGATGGCTGTTCGTTGATTATCCCGGCTATGGGCACTGTAGCGGGCGGAGTTCGCGGGGCGCGATCAGGACATCTTCTGACGATGCGCTCATCGCTTTACAGCAATACCTCCCTAGCCTACGCCCGATCGTCGAAGGCTCGCTGTATGTTATGGGGCATTCGCTTGGCGCTGCCGTGGCATTGGAATTCGCCACACGCCACGTGACGCAGCATGTGGTGCTCCTGGCCCCTTTTACCAGTATGTACGATATTGCCGCCAGTGTTGTCGTGTGGCCCCTGACGCTCTTGCTGCGCGAACGCTACGATAACCGGCAGGCGCTCGCGTTGCTGGCGCAGCACCACCCATCGCCGCTGATCACGCTGCTCCATGGGGCAGATGATGAAGTGGTCCCAGTGACCATGGGGCGGGTGCTGGGGCAGGAGTTTCCGACGCTGGTGACGTATCACGAACTGCCAGGCGTGGACCACAACCTGCTGAGCGCGGCGCTGCCTCTCCTGGCCAAGGTGCTGCCAGGGCGCGAGGAGTAGCGGCCTCGCGGCGCTGCCGCAGGCTCCTCCTTACAGGGGGGGCCGCAGGGTGTGCCAGGTGGTGGCCTGTTCGTAAGCGTGGCCAACACGACACAGCATGGCTTCCCCCAGCGGTTTACCGACGAATTGTAGACTCAACGGTAGCCCATCGTGGCTCAGACCGCACGGCACGGACAGCGTGGGTGTGCCGTTAAAATTATAGGGCGCGGTGAAGCGTAAGCGCGCCATGTCAAACCCCTGAGGCCCCATAGGACCATACAAGCCGGCGGCGCTGACGGGAAAGGCTGGCGTAGGCATAGACGGGCAGGCCAGCACATCGATGCCGGCCCACACCTGCCGCAACAGCCCGTTGCAGGCGGCGCGAAGAGTATTGGCCTGCGCATACATGGCGCCCGAGACGCGGGCTCCATGGTCCAACCAGTCGCGAAACCACGGCCCATACTCCGCCCGCCGGGCCGGATACGTCGCTGCATGAGCCGCGACCGCTTCCGCTGTGCACAGTATGGGCCAGGCTTCCAGGTACGGCGCCAGATCTGGGAGGGTGACCTCGACAATCTGCGCACCCAGCTCCTCCAACAGGCGGACGCCCGCCAGCACAGCGTCGGCCAGGGTGGGATCGACCTCGCGGGTGACGTAGGACACATCAACGCCAATACGCACGCCGCGCACCCCAGTGGCCAGATCGGCCAGGTAGTCGGGCACTGGCTCAGACAGCGACGTTGGATCGTGCACATCATACCCCGCCAGGGCCTGCAACATAAGCCCGGCATCGGCCACACTGCGTGTCATCGGCCCGACATGATCGAGCGATTCCGCCAGCGCCAGCACCCCATAGCGGCTGACGCGCCCCCAGGTAGGTTTGAGCCCCACCACACCGCAGGCGGCCGCTGGGAAACGAATCGAGCCGCCGGTGTCGCTCCCCAGGCTGCCGAAACACAGGCCCGTGGCCGTGGCCACACCGGACCCACTCGAGGATCCCCCGGCCCAGCGTGTGGGATTCCAGGGATTAAGCGGGATGGCAAAATCTGGATGATACCCTGCCATGGCGCCTTCGGTGAGATTGAGTTTGCCCAGAAGAATAGCGCCAGCCGCTTCTAACCTCCGCACCACCGTGGCATCAAACGTTGGAACGTGTTGCGCCAGGGCCTTGGTGCCGCCCATCGTGCGCACGCCCTGGGTATAACACAGGTCTTTGACCGCCACGGGTACGCCGTGCAGCGGCCCGCGGTACTGGCCGGCACTCATCTCCTGCTCTGCCACCCGTGCCGCAACCCTGGCGGGCTCGGCCATGACGGTGGCATAGCTGTGCCACCGACTGTCGAGCTGCGCGATGCGAGCCAGCATGGCCTCGGTGACTTCGACGGGAGAGAGCTGGCGGGTGCGCAGCCGCGGTGCGAGGTCGGTGATGGTCTGGAACGCTAAGGCGGTGTCAGGCATAGCAATATCCTCGCGTGGAGGGTGGGCTTGGAAAGATGGCTCACACCAGGCAAAGCAGCACATGGCCCCCGAAGATGGCCCCAGGAGCCACGGCCTGGTCGTGTTACAGCTTTTTCTGGGCTTTAGCCCGTGGAAGCCACGCCGTTTGAACGGCAGTGGATGAAACGTTTTGCTTGGCTTGAGCCAGAGCTTTTTCTGGCCAATGTGCTACAATAAGCCTATGAGTTATCGCACGATAAAAATAGACTGGTTGCCACAATCTGGCCAGCAATGGAAGACATTTACTGAGGCGCGCCTGGAAGCGGGACGCTTGTGGTCCTGGCTTGTCGAACGGCATGCGGACGCTCGGCAACCAGGTGGCCTGTGGCCGTCGAAGGCCGACCTGCAACGGGAGATTAAGCGCCAGTTTCCGTGTTTGCACTCGCAATCGGCACAGCAAATCGTTGGTGATTTCTGCGAGGCTATTGCCTCGGCTGAAACATTGCGCAAGCATGGGGAGCCCTACGACTATCCCCATAAGAAGCCACGTTATCGTCAGGTGATTTTCACGAACCAGGGCGCAAAGTTGCGCGCGCATACGCTTTCCCTGCCCTGTGGGAAGGCTGGCACACTGCACGTGCGTCTTCCAAAAGGCGTCGCGCTGCCAGGGCGTTTGATGGAAGTCCGGCTGAGCTATGGCTGTATTGAACTGGTCTGCGCTATGCTTGAGGAAGCGCGCACGGGTGGGGCAACCATCGGCATCGACCTGGGCGTGAATACGCTCATTGCTGCGACCGACGGAGACCAAGCACTCTTGCTGAGTGGGCGTGCAATCAAAGCGACCATGCAACTGCGCAACAAACGTCTGGCAGAGATCAGAGCCAAGCAAGCGCACACCACCCAGGGCTCGCGTCGGCATAGGCGGTTGCAACGGGCCAAGTACCAGATGCTGAGGGCTACGAAAAACAAGATACGTGACCTGTGCCATAAAGCGACGCGCAAGGTGGCTGAGGTATTCCCGAACGCGACAGCCTACGTCGGCGCACCGTTTAACGATGCCGCGCAAAAGATGCGAAGAGTCCAAGCACAGACCGTCGCTTCTGCCTGTAACCGCAAGATCATCTCCCTGCTCAACTACAAGCTCGCTGCCTGCCTTGAGGTCGACGAGCGCTACACGTCCCAGACGTGTCCCGTCTGTGGCGCACGGTCGCAACATCGCCGCACCTATCGGTGCACATGCGGATGCAATGCTCCCCGCGATGTGGTGGGAAGCGTGAACATCCGTACCATAGGGATTGGCGGTGCGATGCGGCCTGGTTGTAGCGTACCAAACGCTATCCACTGGGCATATCCCTCAAAGTATCCTGCGACCTGCGTTGCAGGTAGTCCCTCGGACACAGGGCAAGTCGCTCGGGTTGAGACCCGAGAAGCTGCTGGGGCTTGCGCCCCAGCAGAGTGTCACTCGTGACGGGATTCAACCGGCGCTGGCGTCAACTGATAAAGTGGCATACGAGCGCGAATCTGCTCGTCCCATCCGCGCGCCCGCAGGTCAATCATGACCCCATCAGGGCCTTTGTATTTGCGGTTGGCCTTGCTGCTCCCCGGACACACCGTGGCGCTGGCCTCTTCGATGGTGGCGCAGGATTCCTCCAGGTCATCGACATAAAAGCCGATGTGGTGGATGCCTTTGACCGTGGATGGCCCCTCGCCGAGGTTGGGGGTATCTTCACACCCGTAGCGCAGAATCGCGAAGTAAATATAGCCATCACTGAGCCAGACACCATCGGCGCCGGTGTCCGACGGGCTGCGACGCAGCTCCGTCAGACCAAAAACGTTTTTATAAAAATCCGCCGTCTTGACGGGATCGTCGGTGGACAGGGCAATGTGCTTAATCCGTGCCATAACGCTCTCCTTTACAAGGCCTGGACAACCAGGGTACGTTGAGGCGTGCCCGCGTGTTTCCTCGGGCGCAGGGCGAGTGTAGGCCCGCCCACGGCCTGAGTCAAGCCCAGAGAGGAGAGCCGCACATGTCACGTGAAACCTGGCTAAGTGTGCAAGCCCATGCCGTACTCGACCGCGCCGATCTCCCTCTGTTGGCCATCGTGCGGGGGCATGACACGGGGGAGTGGGGTCCGCTGACCGGACGCACGGTGCTGGTCAACGCGCAACGGCTGTCGGTGTGCATTGTGGAACGCCAGGTGCTGTGGATCTGGACGGCAGAGGACGGCAGCGTCACGGTGGCTCGCATGGACGAAGTGTCCCGAGCCAATCTCGAACGTGGCAGGGATAATAATTAGTCTCTATGAGGGAGTACCAACGTCGCATGGCTCTGAGGGCTTGGAGAAAGCTAGATGTCCATTTCGTAAGTCCTGTGCCAAGCGGGGTGCCCCGCGGGCAAGGCCCGCTCCTACAGAAGATCTGTGCGCCGGAGGGATCCCTGTAGGAGCGGGCCTTGCCCGCGCAGGGGTACAACTGGCAGTGTATGTATGCAATGGACATCTAGGACGACGGATGGCTGCGAGATCCCGTGTGCTGCCAGTGCAAAGGCATCGGGCAGAACGCGACGTTTCGATGGCCCAAGCAACGTCCAGGATAGGCAGGGTCGCGGGACACTCCACCGGCTTCTGGCACGGCCATGCCGGCTCTAGGGCCTCAACCGAGCTCACGTGAGAAGTCTCCTGGGAGCGCCACGCGCCAGCGTGGCTTCCGGAGCCGGGCTGGAGCCCGGCGCTCCCAGGGGGCAGCACCTGGCAACACAGCTCGGTTAAGGCACTAGACTCTCCTGGTGTCTCTATTGACAACCTCCAGAGGGGCCTGCTATGGTATCTAAAAGGTCTCAGAATACCCAGGAAATACAGGCCCGCTTGCCGTCACGGGCAGGCATGACAATGGAGGTGTAGCATGGTGCAGTCCTGGTTATGCCCATCAACATGGGGTGCGAGTGTGCTCATGATGGTCTGGATGCCCTGGCTGGCTCTGGCCCAGCAGGCCGTCACGTCCGATATTGACCTGGCACGGCAGGGCGCCCTCGCTCTGGCTACGGCGCATGGGGAAACCCCGCGCTACGGCGGCAAGTTCATTAGCGTTGGGAACGAGGAAGTCCCCACTGCCGATATGCATCAGACCTCCTTTGGCGGCGTCTATGCCGCGACCGCACCCGCGTACAATTGCCTGATCCGCACCAGCCCCTACGATCCGACGGCCCTCGACCTCATCCCCGAACTCGCCGCCTCCTGGGAAGTCGGCGAGGGCGGCAAAACCGTGACCTTCCGCCTGCGGCAAGACGTGCAGTGGCACGATGGCACGCCCTTTACCTCTGCCGATGTGCAGTACACCATCGCACGTATCATGCAGCCACCGCAGGGCATGGTCAGCCCACGCGGGCCGGTGTTTCAGGCGCTGATTGCGCGCGTCGAGGTGCCTGATGCGCATACGGTCGTGGTGCATGGCAAAGGGCCGTCGGCGCTGCTCTTGCCCCTGTTTGCCAATGGCTGGAATGTCATCTTCCCGAAGCATATCCTGGAGAAAGACCCGGTCAATGCCTTAAAAACCACCGTCATGGGCACCGGCCCCTTCAAGCTCAAGGAAGCGCCGACCACCACGTTGTGGAAATATGAGCGCAACCCGAACTACTTTGTCAAAGGGCTGCCCTATCTGGATGAGATTGAGATCCATATCATCACCGACCCACAGGCCATCATTGCGGCCCTGTTGAGCAAACGGGTGTATTGGACGGACTCGTTTGCGCATCCGAACCTGGATCGTGATCTGGCCACATCCACCGCCCAGCAGAATCCCAACCTCATCCATGCCGGGACGCCGAGCCTGATTGTGGCGCACTTTTCGATGCAGACCGAAAAACCGCCCTTTGACGACCTGCGGGTGCGCCAGGCGTTCAGTGAAGCCATCCGTCGCGAGGCCATTAGCGAGTTGGGGAACCAGTCCGGGGCCATCGGCACAGGCACGTATCCCCTGGGACCGTGGGCCATGCCCAAGGAGATGCGGCAACAGCTGGTGGGCTATGGCGCGGACATGCCCAAACGCCTGGCCCATGCCAAAGAGCTGCTGGCGGCTTATGAGAAGGAGAAGGGCAAGATCGACTGGGGCAAAATCAAGATGCAGTGCTCCGCGAATATCAAATTCTCCTGTGAAAATGCGCAAGTGGTGCAGCAACTCCTGAAAAAGATCAACATCAACCTCGAACTCGAACCCATGCTGGTGGCGCAGCACCGGGGCAATGAGGTGTCGGGGAACTATCAACTCTCTCTGCTGGGCGCGGCGGTGGATTTTGACGATCCGATTGATTCTTTTGGCCAGTTGTTTGTAACCAAAGGCGGCCGGTGGTATCAACGCCGCTCGCTGCCAGAGCTGGACAAGCTCTTTGAGCAGCAGAAGTTCATGGTCGATCCCAACGAGCGCCAGAAGGTGATCTGGGAGATGGATCGCCTGGCCATGAATGACGCGGCGTATCTGGTGCTGCACTGGTTTGAGTTGCATCACGTGCGCTGGAATTTTGTCAAAGGCTGGACTCCCACCCCCAATGTGCGCAGTACCAATGCCCGCATGGACTACGTCTGGCTCGATTTCCCAGAATTGCCGCACGCGCGCTAAGGGGCAGGGCTGCCCGAGCGGTGGGCTCGGTCCGGATGATGTCCCGACCATCACCGCGCCGCGAGGGGCAGGCGGTCATCCAGACGCCTCACCCCTCGAGGCCAACGGCAACAGCGAGGGCGCGATTAAGTGCCACCATCTTGGCGGAGGACAGCGTCCCAATAGAGGCTCTGAGGGCCGTCTTGGGGATACTAATGAGTTCATCGCAGTGGACGCTGCTGGCATGCTTCAGGCCCTCATCAATCCCTACGGGTACCTGTGTTGACAGGCCATCAAACGCTGTATAAATCGGGGCCCGACCATCCCAATACGGTGACGAGCCTTGACCACCTGGCCTCTTTGTCGCGCCGCCAGGGACGTTATGCCGAGGCCATCCCCTTGTATCAGCGTGTGCTGGCTCTACAGACACGCCGCCTAGGCGCCGACCACGCCGACACCTTGGGCACCATGAATGCCCTGGCGCAAGCCCTGTTCAATCAGGGAGACGTCGCCGCAGCCCGCCAATTGCAGGAACAGCTCCTGGCCACGCACCAGCGTGTGCATGGCCCGGAGCATGACGAGACGCTGATCAGCATGAACAACCTGGCCAAACAAAGCCTGCTGGCGCAGGGGGAGTTGGGGCGGGCCCGGCAGATGCTGGAGCAGGTGCGGGCGGCCGGGCGCCAGGGGCAGGGGGCACAGCATCTGTCGACGCTGATTGCCATGCATAACCTGGCCGAGGTGCTGCGGGCCCAAGGCGAGCTGGCGGCAGCGCGGGCGTTGTTGGCAGAAGCCTTGCCTACCCTGCGCCAGACGCTAGGCGAGGAGCATGCGCGCACGCTGAACAGCCTGTATACGCTGGCCGAGGTGCTGCGGGCCCAGAACCACCTGGCGGCGGCCCGCCCGCTGGTGACTCAGGTGGTCGCAGCACGCCAGCGCCTGCTGGGCGTGCTGCACCCGGACAGCACGGTGGCGGCGCATGCCTTGTGGACCCTGCTGCACAGGCTGGGCGAGGCCGAGGCCGCCGATGGCGTGGCGCGCACCTCTCTGGACTGGCTACGCGAGGCGGAGGTGGACAGGCTGACCGTGGAGGTGCGCCGCATCCGGGAGCAGGTGCAACAGGAGCGTGGACCGGCGGAGGTACAGCGCTAGATGTCTGTTTCATACAGACCTCACCAGTCACAGGATGGGCAAGGCACTGGTGCAGGACTTACGCCATGGACATCTCGTGTGAGGGCACTGCCACCAGCCATCTGCTGAAGGCAGCGCCATAAGGCAAGAAGGACAGTCTTTAGAGACAGGTTCCCGCCGGGCAGAATCCCGCGCCGCACTGTGCACCTGTTGTACAGGGTTGCCCCAATCCCAGGCAGGAGGCGGCGACGCTAGTGGTGGGAAGCACCATTGAGGTAATCAGTGGAAGCACGATACTGACGGCCTTGCCCAGCGTGTGCAGGGCCGCGCGGCGTGAGACCCTGGGGCGCGCGGCCTCTGGGGGCAAGCGCGCGGTCAGTAGACGCGATTGACGCCGGTGTCGACCTCCCTGCTCTCCTCGACGCGCGTCTCGTGACCCCGCAGGCTCTCGGCCTCACCTGGCCCGTGTGCGGGGTACATGCGAGGCGCTAGGCCAGGGGATGGGGGCTGACGTGACGACGTGAGGCCCGCTGTCCCCTGATGATGGCACGCCTCGGGGCGGGAGCCCTAGCCGCAGCCGTGGCTCCCCGGCATCCCCAGAGCTAGCGCCCTTGCGCCCCCCAGGAGGTCACGGCGCCGTCGGCCCGCAGGCCGCAGGTGTGGGAGGCCCCGGCGCTGACCTGCTGAAAGGCCCCGCCCGGCGGGCTCGCTTGCCCAGAGGCGTTCCAGCCCCAGCAGGCCACGGTGGCGTCGGCCCGTAGGCCGCAGGTGTGGGAGTCCCCGGCGCTGACCTGCTGAAAGGCCCCGGCCGGCGGGCTCGCTTGCCCATAGGCGTTCCAGCCCCAGCAGGCCACGGTGGCGTCGGCCCGTAGGCCGCAGGTGTGGTAGCCGCCACCGCTGACCTCCTGGAAGGCCCCGGCCGGCGGCGTCGCCTGCCCGATGTCGTTCTGGCACCAGCAGGCCACGGTGCCATCGGCCCGCAGGCCGCAGGTGTGGCGGT
>SXND01000175.1 GCA_005777235.1 Pseudomonadota bacterium | reverse complement strand
TTATTAAACTAGAGCGGCTGAAAATGAGGACCAAGCTTCATCATTTTGCCCTAAAGTCCAAACTCTACCTCAATGCCCTCCGCTCCGCTTTCGCCACTTTACGGGCCCTCACCCCCGTACAGGGCTCCGCGTAAGGTGAGGACGTAAGTCGCCTGCGGCGGCAGCCCCTGTTGATAGACCAGCTCGGCGGCCACCAGGCGGGCGAGTTCCTGGTGTAACGTGGCCTCCTCCAGGGCCGTGATGGCCTGCAGCAGCGTATAGGAAAACTCGCGTCCGAGCATCGCCCCCACTTGCGCCAGGCGCTTGGCAGTGCCGAGGCGGTCGAGGCGCGCCATCAGGGAATCCTGCAAGGTGCTGGGGATGGGCAGCGGCAGCCTGGCGGCGAGATCCAGCGGTAGGCCGGTTGCTTGGTGCAAGGCCTCGGACTCCAGCACGGTTTTGGTAAGCTCTTCGAGAAACAGCGGCACCCCGTCGGTCTGCTGCACCAGGTGCTCCAGCACCTCGACGGGCAACACCGTGCTGCCCGCCACACGCCGGACCAGGGCGGCGGCCTGCACGGGTGACAAACGCGGCACGACCAGCGCCGTGACGTGGGCCCGGTCGACCCAGGCGGGCTGCCACGGCGGTCTGCAGGTGACGAGGGTATAGATGGCGGCGGCGGGGCCGGAGTCCACCAGGCGGGCGAGCAGTTCCAGGGTGGAACGGTCACTCCAGTGCACATCTTCGAGGATGACCAGCAGCGGCTGGCGGTGGGCCACGGCAGTGAGCAGCGCCAGGAGGGCCGCCAGTATCTGGTGCCGCTGGTGTTCTGGGTCCAGGAGTGGCAGGTCGTAGGGCTCGTCAGACAGGTCGCTCCCAAGCAGGCGGGTGAGCCCAGGGACCGTTGTGGCCAGCGGCAGCCCGTACTGCTGCACCACCTGCTCCAGCGTGGCGCGTTGCGCTGCCACAGGCGCGTGTGGGCCCCACTGCAGGAAGCGCTGCAGCGCGGTCGTGAGCGGCGACCAGGCGGTGGGCTGGTCATAAGGGGTACAGCGCCCTTCCAGGCAGGCATGCGGCTCCTGCGCCACCTGGGCCTGGAGCGCGGCGACTAAACGCGACTTCCCGATGCCCGCTTCCCCACGCAGCAGCACGACCTGCCCAAAGCCAGCTTTGACCTGGGTCCAACGGTCGAGGAGTAAGTCCATCTCGGCCTTACGTCCGACCAGCGGCGGCAGGAGCCGGGACGTCGGGAGGGCCAGCCCACGCTCCAGGGCCGTCTCGGGGAGGACACGATACAGGGCCAGCGGCTGGGGCAGGCCGCGCAGGGTCTGCTGGCCCAGCGCGACACAGGGGAGTGCGCCCTCGATCAACCGATGCGTCGCCGCACTGATGACCACCGTGTCAGGGCTGGCAGAGGCTTGCAGCAGCCCGGCCCGGTGGGGTGCGTGTCCTACGGCCAACAGCGGATGCAGCGCCGCGTCGTGGGCCGTGTCAACGACCACGAGTCCCGTATCAATCCCCACACCGACCGCGAGGTGGCGTCCGATCTCCTGCGCCAGGCGCGCCTGGACCGGTTCCCAGGCAGCCAGCAGGGCCAGCCCGGCCCGCACGGCGTGCTGCGCCGCCCCATCATGCGCCTGCGGATAGCCGAAGTAGACGAGCACGCTGGCCTCGTGCTGCTGCGCCACATAGCCCCCGAAGCGCGGCATCACGGCCTGGCAGGTCTGGTGATACGCCTGGACGACCTCACGGAAGGTTTCCGGGTCAAGCTGCTCTGCCAGACCGTCGGCGTCGGCCAGCGCTCCGTGCAACACGGTGAGATGTCGGCGCTCCGCGTCAGGAAGCCCCGCCATCGGGCTCACACTGGCTAGGGGCGCCAAAGGGACAGGCGGCGCGGCGGGCGCCGCGTATGGCATCCCTGGCTGGGGTGCCAGCGCCTCATCCGCCTCTTCGTGCACCGGGGCCACAAAGCGATACCCATGCCCACGTAGGGTCTGGATATAACGCTGCGTCTGGCCGGTATCTCCGAGGGTTTTCCGTACCGCCATGAGACAGGCATTCACGCTGCCGTCACCGATACATTGTGCCGGCCAGATGTGCTCCAACAGTTCCGTTTTGGCGACCACGCGGTCCCGATGTTGCAGCAGATAGAGAAGCACAGCGAAAATCTTGGGCCGCAGTGGCGTCCAGGCGTGCTGGTCCCAGAGCGCATAGCGTTGTGTGTCCAGTAGATACTCGCCAAAGTGATAGCGCACGACCCTGGCCTTTCTGCCGCGCGCAGCCTCGGCAGACTGCGAACAGCCCGATGCGGTGACAAAGCTATGCAAAGACTACACAAAAACTACCCTGGTGTCATGTGGCACGGCGGCGCGCGGGCTAGACTCTCGGCCAACACCAAGACGGCGTAGCAACGCGTAGGGAGATAGCACATGAGTTTTACCGGAGAACACCTCTATCAGCTGGTTCAGGCGTATGCGGCGCTTGGCGATCACCGCACTGGCACACCTGTCGACCAGGAGACGCTGGCCTGGTTTGCCACCGAACTCGGCAACCGGGGGGCACGAGTCGACCAAGTTCCCTACCAGTTCGAACGCTATGTGGCCGATTGCCATCTCACGGCCAATGCCGCTGCAGTCGAAGCCTTACCACTGTACTACGAAGCCGTCGGGACAGTGCACTCGTCACGGCTGCATGTTGCGGAACTCGCCTGCGATGCCAACCTCAACACTCCCCAACTCGATGCGGTCGTTGCCCGCGCCCGCATGTCTGGTGCCGAGGCGGCGATCATAGGCACCACCGGAGCAGGCGGGCGTCTGGTGGCGCCCAACCGCGCTGCAGTACTGGGCAGCGGGTTCCCTACCGTGCTGGTCCCTGGTTCGGCACTGCCCATGCTGCGGCAGGCAGACGTGCATCTCGACCTCGACGCGCGGCTCGAGCCGAGCACATCCGCCACGGTGATTGGCCACCTTGGTCAGGGCGACGCCACGCGCCCGGTCGTGGTGGCGACCCCGCTGAGTGGCTGGTTCCGCGGTGCGGGGGAGCGCGGCACCGGGATTGCCATCGCCTTGCAGCTCGCTCAAGACCTGGCTGCACGCTGGCCCGTGATGGTCGTCGGGACGACGGGCCACGAACTCCATTACCTCGGGCTGCGCCATTTCCTGGCCGCTCACACACTCCATCCCGCCGCGGTCATCTTTCTTGGCGCCAGCGTGGCGACGATCACGACACTGGGGCCAGAGAGCGGGGCGACGTTTGCATCCCGCCAGGGGCTCACCACGGCTGGGGCAAGACTCGCGCAACGCCTGGAGGAGGCCCTGGCCCCTGCTGGCTTCCCGGTGAGGTCGCATCCAGCCCAGTGGTTGGGAGAAGCCGAGGAGTGGGTCCGCCTGAGCAGACCGCTCCTCTCCTTGACCAATAGATCCCCGCTGTTCCACTCGGCCGAGGATCTGCCTGAGCACGCCACCTCCCCTGAGCAGCTCGCGGTCACGCATACGGCCGTGCACCAAGCTGCCCAGCTCTTCCTGGAGGAGTCGCTCAGTGTCTGAACTACCATCGGAGGGGAACAAGGGAGGTGTGACACACAGAGTCGTGCACGCAAGGAGAACGCACGTGAGCCAGGCCCTGAGCCATGAACATATCCAAGTAGGTAGAGCCACACTCAACGTGACGCGATGCGGGACAGGTGAAACGGTCGTCCTCTTGCCTTCCTGGGCGCGTGGGGCAGCGGACTTTGTCGACCTCATGGGCGTCTTGGCGGCAGCGGGGTACCACGCCATTGCCGTCAATCCGCGCGGTATTGGCGGGAGTACAGGCCCACTCACCGGCCTCACCCTCCATGACTTCGCGGCGGATGTCGCTGGTCTGCTGGAGACGCTCAACGCCGCGCCCGCGCACATCGTGGGACACGGGGCTGGCAACCGCATAGCACGCTGCCTGGCCGCCGATCGCCCAGACCTGGTCAAGACGGTGATCTTGTTGGCGGCTGGCGGGCGTGTCGCCCCATCCCCCGACACCTCGGCCGCGTTGGCGCGGACCTTGACTGCAGACCTCTCCGAGATGGAGTGGGTGGCAGCCATGAGAACCGCGGGCTTTTTTGCCCCGAGCACGGACCCGTTGGTGTGGCGTCATGGGTGGTGGCCTGCTGTTGCGGCAGCGCATCTGGCCGCGAGTCATGCCACCCCGCCGGCAACCTGGTGGGCAGCCGGGACGGCTCCTCTCCTGGTCATGCAAGGGTTAGAGGATAGGCTCGCGCCGCCGGCGAACGGGCGTGCGCTGCGCGAGGCATGTGGCGAGCGCGTGCAACTCCTTGAGCTCCCGGATGCCGGACATGCCTTACTCCCCGAGCAGCCGGAAGCGATCGCGCAAGCTATGCTGGCCTTTCTCCGAGCGCACTGAAATTTGCCGAGTTGCCCAAGACGATTGCTGGCAAAATCCGCCGGGTGCAGCTCCGTAGGGTCGGAGACCAGCGGCATGCCACGCAGGCACGCGGAGACCAGGAATTTTGGGAGGAGGATCTACAGTTTCTCTGCAGTTTCTCTTATGCCTTCTTACTTATAGGAGCCAGGAGGAAGCCATATGCCACAGGACCACGGAATCAGCTTTGGACCGTACCGCCTTACAGGCCCGCATGGGCCGCTGTGGCGGCAGACACAGGTGGTGCCGTTACCTCCCAAAGGCTGGCCGTGTTGTGGCTGTTGGTGAGTCAGGCGGGGCAGGTCGTCACCAAAGAGGCCCTGCTGCAGACCGTGTGGCCCGAGACCGTCGCGAGTGAGGGGGTGCTCACCGCCTGTATGGGCACGTTGCGGCACGCCCTGGGAGACCAGGCCAGACAGCCCCGCTATATTGCCACCGTGCACCGCCTGGGGTACAGGTTTGTGGCCGCAGTCCCCACCGCACCGCCTGTTGCCAGCGCCTTGCCTCCCCCGGCGCTCAGCCATCCCACGCTTCCTGCCGCGCCGGTGGGCCGTGCGGCGGAGATCGCCCAGTTGCACACCTGGTTTGCGACGGCACTGCGCGGTAGGCGCCAGACCGTCTTTATCACGGGCGAGGCGGGCATCGGGAAGACGACAGTCGTGGATGCGTTTCTGCACCAGATAGACCCCACGGTGGCCCTGTGGATGGGGCGCGGCCAGTGCATCGAGCATTACGGACGGGGCGAAGCCTATCTGCCCCTGCTTGAGGCCTTGGGACGGCTGGGCCGCGCGCCAGGCGGCGAGCGGCTGGTGGCGTGCTTACAGCAGTACGCCCCGACCTGGCTGGCGCAGCTACCGGCGCTGCACCGCGCCGCCGCTGGGGAGGCGGGACAGCGCCCGGGGTCGGGAACCACACGCCAGCGCATGCTGCGGGAGCTGGCAGAGGCGCTGGAAGCCCTGAGCCTCGAGCGCCCGGTCATCCTGGTGCTCGAAGACCTGCACTGGAGCGATGTGTCCACCGTCGAGGCCCTGGCGCTGCTGGCACGGCGGCGGGAGGCCGCGCGGCTGCTGGTGCTGGGCACCTACCGGCCGGTGGAGCTGATTGTGCACCAGCACCCGCTCAAGACCCTCAAGCAGGAACTGGTGGCGCACGGGCAGGGGGTCGAGCTTCCCCTGGGCTATCTGCCTCGCGAGGCCGTTGAGGTCTACATGGCCCAGAGCACCACTGCCCCGACGCCGCACGCGGCAACGGTGGCGTGGGTGTATCAGCGCACGGCCGGCCATCCCCTGTTCATGGTCTAGGTGTTGGATGACCTGCATCAGCGGGGCCTCTTACAGGCGCTAGGCGAAGCAGAGACGCCGACACTCGAAGGGACGATGCCGCCGGGGCTCCAGCAATTATTGGAAGCCCAGCTCGAGCGACTGGAGCCCACGGCGCAGCAGGTGTTGGAGGCGGCCAGTGTGGTCGGCGTAGAATTTGCGGTGGCCAGTGTGGCGGCAGGCCTGGTGCTGGCCACCGAGGCGATTGACGCGGTGTGTGAGGGGTGAGCGCGGCAGGGGCAGTTCCTGGCGGACCTGGGCCTGGTCGAGTGGCCGGATGGCACGCTGAGCGGGCGGTACGGCTTTCGGCATACGTTGTATCAGGAAGTCTTGTACAGGCGTCTGGGGACAGCCCAGCGGGTGCGTTTGCACCGGCGGATCGGGGCTCGGCATGAGATGGGGTATGCGGCACGGGCCAGCGAGTGGGCAGCCGAGCTGGCCATGCACTTTGCGCGCGGGCGGGACGCCCGGCGTGCGCTGCAGTATTGGCGGCAGGCGGGGGCCAGGGCGCTGACGCGGTTGGCCTATTGGGAAGCCGTCCAGTGCTGGGACCAGGCGCTGGTGGCTCTGGATGACCTGCCACCAGATCACCCGACGCTGGAGCAGGAGGTGTCGCTCCGCCTCGACCTGGCGCGCGTGTTGCGCGCCCTCGGCCACCACACGCCGATGCTGACGCACCTGCGCGCCGCGGAAACGCCTGCCGCAGCACTCGGGGAGCCAGGCCGTCTGGGACGCGTCTGCAGCGGCCTGGCCACCGCCTCTCGCCTGCTACAGGACTATGCACCGGCCCTGGCCTACTGCCAGCGTGCCCAGGACCTGGCCACATCCCTGGGCGATGCGGCCCTCCAGGCAGCGGTCCAGCACGAGATGGGGCTAATCTATTACCATCTGGGCGACTACCAGCGGGCCGTCACCTGCTTACAGCACAACCTGCAGGCGCCCCACGAGGCGCAGGATGCCGCCGCTTTCGGCAGCCTACTCTCCCCCGCAGTACAGACGAGGGTCTGGCTGGTGCGGTGCCTCAGTGAGCTCGGGGAATTTGCCATGGTGGTGGCCCATGGCGAGGCGGCGCTGCAGAGCGCCGAGGCCCTCGACCTGCCTCCTTACGAGCGCCAGGTGATCTATCGCCGGGTGGGCTATCTGCATCTGCGCCAGGGCAATCTCCCCACGGCGATCGCGCTGTTCGAACAGGCGGTGGCCTGGAGTCAAGACGCTGACCTGCCCATCCGGGCCCATCTGGCCTACCGCGCCCTGACGCTGGCTTATGCCCTGGCTGGCCGTGTGCCCGAGGCCCTGGCCCTGCTGGCGTGGATGCGTGAGCACCCGCATCCACACCTGGACACCATGGGTGGAGAGGCGTATCTCCTGGCCGGAGAGGTGGAGGAGGCCCAGCAGCTGGCCCAGCGTACCCTTGCCGACGCCCGCCAGCGTCACAAGCGGGGCGTGGAAGTGCAGGCCCTGTGGCTCCTGGGCGAGACAGCCAGGCGTCAAACCCCACCGGATATCGCGGCGGCCGCCGCCTACCGGCAGGCCCTGTGCCTGGCCGAGACGCTGGGTATGCGCCCGTGGCAGGCACACTGCCACAGAGGTCTCGGTGCCCTCTACACCCAGACCGGCGAGTGGGAGCAAGCCCGCACGGCGTTCACCGCTGCCCTGGCACAGTATCGCGCCATGGACATGACGTGCTGGCTGGCGCAGACGGAGGCAGCGCTGGCGCAGGTAGATGTAGCGGCTTGCGAACAGTAGAGCCCGGGCGGGCAAACAAGGGCCTGTGTCGGCCAGCGTTCTGTGCGCATACGCAGGCCATGGGCCAACACTTCCCTTTGAGCAGGGTTTGACGCCACAGGCGTTACAGGAGGCCTTCTTTACACAACCTGCTTTGTATTACCCGATTTTATGCAGACAAGTGGGGGCGTATCAACGGCATATTCCAACATCACATCTCACCTTACGCGGAGCCCTGTACGGGGGTGAGGGCCCGTAAAGTGGCGAAAGCGGAGCGGAGGGCATTGAGGTAGAGTTTGGACTTTAGGGCAAAATGATGAAGCTTGGTCCTCATTTTCAGCCGCTCTAGTTTAAT
>SXND01000174.1 GCA_005777235.1 Pseudomonadota bacterium | reverse complement strand
GCGCACCCGCGCCACGATCTGCATGGCCAGGATGGAATGCCCGCCCAGGTCGAGAAAAGCATCCTGCACGCCAACCTCGGCCAGGCCCAAGACGTCCGACCAGATCTGCACGAGCTGCTCTTCAATCGGCGTGCGGGGCGCTCTGTAGGGCGTGGCCAACGCCGGGCGCGTGGGCGCTGGGGCCGGCAAGGCCAGGCGGTCGATTTTATCATTAGGCGTCAGCGGGAGTGCATCCAGCATGACAAACGTGGCCGGCACCATGTAGTCCGGGAGTGTGCTCTGGAGGAAGCGCCCTAAGGCGCTCCTGGTCGGTGCGGGAGACCCCGCGGGAACCACATAGGCCAGCAGGCGTGTCTCGCCTGCGGGCTCTGCCCTGGCGACGACGACGGCCTCTTTCACAAGAGGATGATCTAGGAGCGCCAGCTCGACCTCGGCGGTCTCCACCCGGTAGCCGCGCACTTTCACCTGAAAATCCTTGCGTCCGAGGTGTTCGAGACTGCCATCCGGTAACAGACGTCCCAGATCCCCGGTGCGGTAGATGCGGGCGTCACTGCCGGCAGGATCAGGCAGAAACACCGCCTGCGTGAGGTCGGGTTGCCGCCAATAGCCCAGCGCCAGATAGCGGCTCTTGACGGCGATTTCGCCGATGCCATCGCCAGGCACCTGGCTACCGTCTTCGTTGAGGATGAGGACGTCCATATCCGCAGACGCATAGCCACAGGGCACAACGCTGCCGACGAAGCGTGTCTCCCGATCGAGAAAGATTTTGCGAATGCTCCCGCCGCTCTCCGTGGTCGCCAGGCCACTGTACAAGAGGCATCCCGCAGCACAAGACTGCTGAAACAATGCGACGTCTCGCCTCGTCACGGTTTCCCCCCCGAGACGAACGAGGCGGAGTCTCGGCAAACCTTCGACGCCGGTGAGGGCACTGCACAGATGGCGGAAGAGGGTGGGCGTCGAATGATACATCGTGAGGTCTTCCTGCCTGAGCCAGGATGCCAGACGCACCAGGCCGGCACTTTTGACATCAAAAGGATACAGGGCCGCGCCATTGAGGAGGGCCTGCAGCATATCTTTCATGAGCGCAATGACCCCACAGGCATAGAACGACGTGAGGCGATCAGCGCTACAGATATGCATAGCATTGGTGAAGCCGGCAATGGCATGCAGCACGGTGCGATGACTATGGAGCACGCCTTTGGGACGTCCTGTCGAGCCAGAGGTGTAGAAAATATACGCCAGAGTGTCATGAGCAATGGGCAGGGCGGGGTTGGCCGTGGCGAGGTGAGAGACCTCGGCATCGACAGTGAGCACCTGGCATCCTAAGGGCGCGACGGCCTGGGCCAGAGCACGATGGGCGCTATGGGTCACGATGAGCCGCGCCTGCGTGTCGGCCAGCGTGGCAGCAAGCCTGGGCGCGGGAAAGGTCGGATCGAGCGGCGCATAGATTTTACCCGCTTTCAACAGCCCCAAGGTGGCGGCGACCAGTGGTGCGCCCGGCTCAAACAGCAGTGCCACAGGCTCCGCGCCACTACCCAGGCGATCGAGCAGCGCCCAGGCGATCTGATTGGCCAGGGCATTCAGCGCCTCGTAGGTCAACGCCTCGTGTGCAGTCTTGACGGCCACGCGGTCGGGATACAGGCACACCTGCTGCTCGAAGCGCGTCGGGATCGATGCCTCGATGGCCTTGGGCGGAAAGACGATGAAGGGATTCGTTGGGCCGAGGCATGAGGCCGACGACGTCCGTGATGGCAATCCAGCATGAGTATACATGGTCGTTTCACACTCTAGTAGAACCTACGCATTGGTCCGCTGCCAAGGCACGCACCTGTGACACCATGTCGTGCGAGGTGGTCCCTAGACGCAGTGTACCACGATCTGTGGGGAGTGCCTCCCTACAAGATGGTCTCTTGAGCAAAGCGACCGCGCAACTCCCTGGCGTGAGACAGGGGGTCAAGCGGTCGTTGGGGCGCCGCACGAAGGCTGCGTGGGGCGGCAAGCCCCAGCTCCCCTTGGCGAGCGGACGAAGAACGGCTCTACTGACGGTCAACACCCCGAACGGAACCGCATCCTGGTGCTTGGACAGGCGAGGTGGCGAGGGAAGCGGGCGGGTAAGTGGGGGGCGGGTGCCACGGGTGTGGTGGCGAGATCTGTCCCCCCCCACTGGACCGGAATGGCCCACGAGAGCCGGAGTGATCCGGAGTCTGGAATCCCCTGCCTTGAGGCATGGGGAGGTTCAACATACCCTATCGTTTCGAGGACGCAAAGCTCCTGAGGCGGCATCCCGGTTGTCGGGGTCGCCTCGTAACGGCTACACTGCCGCCATACCGTACTCTATGGCGACGTTGGGGCAGTAGATGGTCCCGGGCGATTCTCCCCGCGCAGATGCCCTGGTGGCACCCCGCGTACCGCTTATCCTGCCAACCATTGCCAGCCCAAGGCAAACGGGGTGCGCCAACCGAGGTGCACCAGCGACGGCTGACCCACGTGGTAGGCCAGCAGGGCGGCGAAGGC
>SXND01000173.1 GCA_005777235.1 Pseudomonadota bacterium | reverse complement strand
ACGCCATGAGCGGGCTCACCTCGCAGCCAAATCTCAGCGCGCTTGCCGCCGCGTTGGTGGGTACGGAGCAGGACCCAGGGCTCGACTTCAGCGCCCTGCAAGCCGTGTCGCGCTACTGGGAAGTCGTGCGCCAGTACTACGCGCCGTTTGAGATTAGCCTGCGGGCCGGGACTGCCGACGTCTACCGCCACGAAATGCCGGGTGGGCAATATGCCAACTTGTATGAGCAGGCGCGGACACTTGGGCTGGAGCAGCGCTGGGGAGAGATTACGCACATGTACGCCGAGGTCAATACGCTGTTTGGCGACCTGGTCAAGATCACGCCGACCTCAAAAATTGTCGCGGACATGGCCATGTACATGGTCGCCAACGGCTTAACCCCTGATGCGGTACGTGATCCCGAACGTCCTGTCATCTTCCCCGAGTCCGTGATCGCGCTCTTTCGCGGCGACATCGGCCATCCCCCGGAAGGCTTCCCGGCCGCTTTGCAACGTAAAATCCTCCAAGGCACGCCACCCCTGCACGGGCGCCCTGGGAGCCGCTTACCGCCTGTCGATTTCGCCGCCAAGCGCCAGGAGTTGGAGAGCAGCCTGCAACGCCCAGTGCTGGAGACGGAGATCCTGTCGTCGCTGCTGTTTCCCACCGTGTTTGACGACTATGCGCAGCATCTAGAGCGCTTTGGCGATGTCGCGGGACTGCCGACCCCCGCCTTTTTCTATGGTTTGCAGGCGGGGGAAGAGGTGAGCGTTGACCTGGAGCGCGGGAAGACGCTGCTGATACGCTTGCAAGGACGTACTGCGACCGATGCTGACGGGATGGTGACCCTGTTCTTCGAGTTGAATGGACAACAGCGCGTGCTCCGTGTGCCCGAGGCGGGCGCGGCGGCGCTGGCAGCACGTCCAAAGGCTGATCCAGAGAACCCGGCCCACATTGGGGCGCCACTGTCTGGCACAGTGGGGGCAATCGCGGTGCACGTAGGGCAGCGGGTGAGCCAGGGCAGCCCGCTCGTGTCCCTCGAAGCGATGAAGATGGAAACCCAAATTGTGGCACCGTATGAGGCGGTGATTGCGCAAGTCTGTGTGCAGCCGGGGGAAAGTGTGCAGGCGCAGGATTTGTTACTGGTGCTGGTTTGACGGATAGCCTAGAGGCAGGGCAACCGAAGCACTGTCACGTAGAGACGGGCACGAGACCGCTCCTCACACAATACACATAAACCGCTTCAGTGCGCTCATCGTCACTCATCCCGGCGCATCGCCGCTCCTGTAGTGCCACCGCTCACAGGACATCGAGCCTCTGCACGCCTTGCCACAGGCGAGGGCGGCGTTGTCGTCTGTATGGGCTCTGTCTCCATCCTTCCAAGGAACTGCTCCCAAGACTGGACCGGAAGCACCTAGAAAACGCCGAGCAGTTCCTCGCCGTTGGACTGCAGCGCAGCCGCCGAAGGCCCTAACAATGAGGACAATGAGGCGCGCTTAAGTTTGTAAGCTTTCTGCCGATACGTTTCTTTAGCAAGAGGCTGCCGGTGTGTCTCAGAGTGTCCGGGAGTAACTTTTTATTAACATGTGCAACACTGCAAGGAGTAATCATATGGCCGCAAGACGAGCGAAACTGCGTTTCACACTCTTTCCCAAGATCCTCGTCACCATGTTGGCAGTCGCTCTCGTCCCTTTGGGGATCCATTGGTATGTGAACTATGCGCAGAGCACGCAAGAACACACCCAGGCCATTCATCAGGATATCAAGCAGAGATCCGCGGCTCTGGTCCATGTAGTGGACGCATGGATTGATACGAATTTCAGAGTAATGCGCCAGAATGCCGCCGTACCCGAGATCGTCTCGATGGAGCCTGCCCGCCAACTCCCTATCCTGATCACGATTGCCAACACCTATGAATGGTTGATTGGGGCCAATGTGGTTAACCTTGATGGTATGCCTATCGCCCGGAGCGATGGGCTCCCCCCCGTTGCCCAAGCCGATCGCGAGTGGTTCAAGCAGGTGCTGAGCGGGAAGCCATTTGGCAAGCAAGTCCTGGTCACGCGCGCCACTGGGAAACCGGGGTTGGCCCTCGCTGTGCCCATCCAGGGGCCGAAGAAGGCACTGGCCGGGGTGCTCATGATGAATATGCACCTGACGGATGTCTCGCAGGCCGTAGCAAATGTGAAAATCGGCAAGACAGGTTTTACGATTCTCCTGGACGAAACCGGGCACGCCATCGCCCATGGACGACCAGAGATGCTAAAAGACACGCTCCAAGACATGCGGACGCATCCTGCGCTGCAGGTCAGTGCCACCACCCAGGGTCCTGTGGTGTATGAGGACCAGGGGAAGCGCATCCTCGCGTATACGCAAAAGACGCAGCAAGGCTGGACACTCATCACACAGCAGCATTACGATGAAGCGTTTCTGTCTTTAGCCATCGCACGGCGTAACGGTTTTATCCTCCTCATTTCTACCGTTGTGCTGTTCTCAGGGCTCGCCTATATTTTGTCCAAACGTCTGGCAACTCCTATCCGTCAACTCACTGCGACTGCAGAAAAGATCAGCCTGGGCAAGTGGGTTGAAACCGTAGGGGACACCGAACGCGGCGATGAAATTGGGGCGCTGGCACGGGCGATTGATCGCCTGGGTGTCAGTCAGCAGATGGCCTTAACAGCCCTGAGAAATAATCCGGTAGCCTAACGCTGCATCTCCTGGATGTCTGTCTTCTATCGACACCAGCAGTCACAGGCGGGGTGACCGGCCGGTCACCCCGCCCGACGAGCCGCGCTGCAATGACGCAGGACTGACGCAAGAGACATCTAACGTGCGCACGTGTGCGCACATTCTAGAAGGCAGGCTCCATGGCACAGAACGACACGGCTCTCCCCTCCACGTCAGTAGTCACAAAACTCCGACAATTATATGAGGAGAAGAGTACCGGCATATTAATCATCCGGGGCTCTATGGGTCAGATGGCTCGCGTCCATATGACCGATGGCAAGATTGTCGCCTTGTTCATCCAGAATAAACAAGGTTATGATGCGATGGCATTACTCGCCGCTTTCCAAGCACGCCGCATCGATTTTATCTCCGGCGTGCCGTCTTCGGTCAACACCCCCTTACCGCCGACCGAGGCATTCTTGGCGATCCTGGCTGCAGAACCTGCACCTCCACCCAACATTTCTCCCGCGTCTCACGCCACATCGGGCCAGCCATTGACCGCAGCGCTACGGACCCTCTTAGAAGAGACGCTCGGGCAGTACATCGGCCCGATGGCCGGGATCCTCTGCGAAACAGTCTTGCACGAATCACACGATGTGGCGAGTGCCATCAGCGCTCTGGCGGCACATCTTCCCGATGCGCCACGTGCGCAGCGCTTTGTCACCGCCATGCAGGCAAGGGTGGCGGCACAGGTCTGAGGGAATAGCCCTTCGAGTCTATCTCGGGAGGTCAGGCCAAGGTCCATCCATGTCGTAGGGATAGCCTTTTCGCAAGAGGATCGTGCAACTCCTGCTTCTGCTACGCGACCTCGGGGTGCGTTGCGATAAACTTCCCGGCCTTGACATAATCGACGTTGGGATTGCGCACTTCCACGCCGGCGGCCTCTTCCTGCAGGAGGAAGGTCACGCTACTGTCTTGATCCCCCCAGCCCCGCGTGATGGCCTCCATAGCGATTTGTTCGGCCAGATTGGCGATCGGCATGGGCACGTTAAATTCGCGCCCCAATTCAGTGGCCAGGGCAATGTCTTTGCGCGCCAGGGCCAGCATGAAGCTGGGGTCGGCGTAGTCCTTGCGAAACACATTGCGTGGCACGCTCTCATGCAAGTAGCGCAGACGCCCGGTGGAGCCACGCCGCACACATTCCCAGACCGTCTCCGCATCCACCCCGGCCTTGACGCCCAGCGTTAAGCCTTCGGCAATCGCCTGCCGCACCCCATGGCCGATCATATTGTGCACGAGCTTACACACACTGCCCGCCCCCACGGTCCCAGCGTAGAACACTTTGTCGCCAAACGCGTCCAGAATCGGCTTGATGCGGTCAAAAATGTCGCGCTCGCCCCCGACCATCACCGCCAGATTGCGCGTGGCCGCGCCCGTTTTACCGCCGCTGACCGGGGCATCGAGCACATGGGCGCCTTTGGCGCGAAATTTGGGCTCCAGCTCGCGAATCAAGGTCGGACGACTGGTGGAGAGATCGACATACACCGCCCCCGGCTTGATGCCTTCGAGAATGCCCTGGGCGCCTAGCGCCACGGACTCCACTTCCGCCGGGCCGGGCAACGAGGTGAAGGTGACATCACACTGGCGCGCCACCTCAGCGGGGGACAGGCCAGCCCGGGCGCCACGCGCGACAAAGGTGGTGACGACCTCTTGACGCAAATCGAACACCACCATGGGGTAATCGGCCTTCTGAATGTTCCCGGCCATGCCGCCACCCATATTGCCGAGGCCAATAAAACCAACGGTTTCCATGTCGTATCTCCTGTTTGTAGTCCACCGCTCCGCTCGTACACAGGGTCATGCCGTGTTTGGTGGTTGTCTTGCCATACCCTGGGAGCGCCACGCTCCAGTGTGGCTTCCGGAGCCGGGCTGGAGCCCGGAGCTCCCAGGGGGCGGCTCTCACAAGAGCTCGGTTGAGGCACTAGCGCCCCTTGAACACCGGGCGGCGTTTTTCCAGAAAGGCCCGCCGGGCTTCCTGCGCATCTTCAGAGCCCTGCAGGATACCGCCGGCGTTGGAGGTCATGACCATGGTGGTTTCCATCGAGCTGTCAAGAGCCGCCCGCATGATGCGCTTGCTAATCCACTGCACCATCGGCGGCGTGCGCATAATGCGCTCACACAGCTCGCGCGTGGTGGCTTCGAGGGCATCAGCCGCCACGAGGTGATTGAGCATGCCCCATTCGTAGGCACGCTGGGCGTCGATCTGGCCCACATAGGCAAACTCCAGGGCGCGACCCAGACCGACGATCTTGGGCAGATAGTAACAGCCACCGTTTTCCATGATCTGGCCCAGCTGCTGATAACCAATAAAGCGGGTGTGTTCGCAGCCCAGACGGATATCGCAATGCAGGGCCATATCCATGCCCGAGCCGACCGCCGGCCCGTTGATCATGGCGATAGTGGGCTTGCGGATGAGGGAAATGTCCCGATGCAGCTTGGTGAAGCCATGAAAGAAATGTTCGCGGGCGTGGTCTGGGCCTGCAGGGATATGCCGATTGCCGGAGAGATTCTCGCCTGTGACGTCCTCGGGGATGTCACGCCGCATATCCGCCCCGGAACAGAAACCGCGCCCCACGCCGGTGAGCACGATCACGCGCACGTTGGGGTCATCATCCCCCGCCCGCATGTACTCGCCCACTTTGGTCACCGTGGCGTGTTCCTCTGCGGTGCCGACCAAGGCATTCAGGCGCGCTGGGCGATTGAATTTGATCCATAAAATGCCGTTGTCCTCCGGCTCATACAGCAAATACTCGACAAGATGCGGTCCCATACGTGATCTCCATCATACGGCTCATGTGGCGCGCTGCCCCAGCTCGCGCGCAGCATAGCCTGTGCCTGAATGCCTGTCAAAGGCCGCCACGACGTTGCTGGCGCTCAGTAACGCAGCGACGAGCGTGGCCGCCTGGCCCTGATGAACAAGATCAGACCAAGACATATGAGCCCAAGAAGCCCGACCGCGGCGAGTATATAGGTCACAATTTTCACACGCCCAAAAAAGTACATAAGGCTGTGCCAGAGCACTTTCACAAAGCCAGCTTTGGGCACCTCCACCTCTGCCACCAGGGGAATCGAGCGGATCACCGTGGAACCTACTTTGACCACATAGGTGCCGATCTCTTGCTGTTTGGCAATCGGCGCGACCATGAACTCGGGCACTGTTTTCTCATGCACCAGCTTATTCTTCTGATCGATCGGGAGCACAATCATGCCTTCACCGCCAGGCACGACGCGCACGGTGTTGCTTTGCCCTTTCCAGACTGGCAACTCGTAGAGCACCTGCCCCTTCTGGAACAGGGAGACAAAGGCAAAGCTGTGATAGCCATAATTGAGGAGTTTGAGCGCTGCGTCGGCCCGGATGGCGCGATTCTTGGTGCCCATGATCACCGCGATTAAGCGCCGCTCCTCGCGCTTGGCCGTAGCGATGAGGTGATAGCCGGACTCCGCCACGAAGCCAGTTTTCAGGCCATCGACGGAGGCATCTTTGCGCAGCAATGTGTTACGGTTATCCTGGCGAATCCCGGAGAAGGTGTATTCCAGGATCGAGTGCACTTTCAGCGCATCGGGGAACTCTGTGATATAGCGCTGGGTCAACGTGGCCATATCGTGAGCAGTGGTGTATTGCAGGGTATTGGGCAAGCCGTGCGGGTTTTCAAAGTGACTATTGCTCATACCGAGTTTGCCCGCCGTCTCGTTCATCCATTGCACAAAGGTTTCGATGCTGCCCGCCGCATGTTCTGCCACCGCCACACAGGCATCATTCCCCGACACCACGGCAATGCCTTTGATGAGCTCTTCCAGCACGACTTTGGATCCTAGTTCCACATACATCTTGGAACCACCGGTTTCCCAGGCTTTCTTACTGATGGGGATCTCATCCGTCAGTTTCAGTTTCCCGCTCCGCATCAGGTCATACACCACATAGAGTGTTAAGACCTTGACAAACGACGCGGGCTGCATTTTCTCATCCTTATTCTGTGACGCCAAAATTTGCCCGCTGGCGCCTTCCATTAGGACAGCGCTTTTGGCATTCACGGTCGGCCCATCAGCACGCGCCACCATGGCTGGTTCTACCGCTTTCGGAGGGGGCTCGGCTGGTTTGCCCCGGCTTTGGGCGTGCAACGAGGCCGTCAACAGACCAAGCAAGCCAGCACACGCCAGCACAACAAAGACGCGGCGGTGTCGTACGGCATTCATGACCTAATACTCCTTTTTAGCCTTTAAGAGGGCCCAGCCCTTGCATACACGCCAGCACGTGCGCCCGGAGTGCTGCGAAGGCCAGCGAACCGGTCATGTGCCCACGTGCGATGGTGACGACGGGCACACCACTGTCAGCATAGCAGGCCGCGTGATACGCATACGGCATCGTCCGATCATAGCGCGCCAACAGCGGCCGCACCCGGCGGGTGTCACTCACCTGGAACGCCTGGCGCCAATCGAGGAGCGCCTGTACAGGCCCCGGGTGGGTCAGAGGCGGCGCGGCCAGACAACGCCGCCAATGCGTCGCCAGCAGCGCATGGGCCAAATCAGGCCCCGCCAGCAAAGGGACGTACCCGTTCGCCGTGCCAAACTGCAGATGATGCAGTATGGTGAGAAAGCCCCCTAGACTGAGCCCGGCGACCAGACTGCCACGTGCCCCACGAGCCAGCACGGCTTGGCGGACGGCCTCGCCTAGCTGCACGGCCACAGCGCACATCGCCATAAAATGGGCCAGCGTGCTCAGGCCTGAGCGCACATCCAGCCAGGTACGATGGAACGGGGCACGTATCGCAACCAGGTGGGCCTGGGTGGGGAGCATCCCACGGCAAATGCCACGAAAACTTTTATCGTAGGGCATTTCGGCGATGCCATGATGATACACGATGACCGGCACGTCTGGCCGTGGCCCCCAGCGTACCTGGAACCCGGCGGTCACCGTTCCGACCACCGTGGGTGTGGTAATCGTATAGTGTCGCCTCGCGGTCAGGACCGGCAGGGACACCTGCGTCGCCGCCAGGTGCGCCGTCCAGGCGGGAGAATCCAGGCCCTGCCGAAACACCGGCGGCACCAGTCGAGAAAGGACGGCGCCATGCAGACGATCGACGGCTTCGTGAAACCAGCGCATACTTCCTCGCTCTGTGGCGCCGTACGCCTGTCTGATGGTCGCAGAGCGGCAGAGACCGCGCAACTCCCCACACGGCGTGTCTGCCGCAGGGGCCAGCAGTCTCCGCGTCGTCTACGACAGAATAAACGTCACCACGGCCTCGGCAACTTCGCTCTCACGTCCACCAAAGAAATGGTTCGCGCCGGGCACCAGGGTGAGGCTGGTCGGCTCGGGGCAGTGCTTGACTAACTCTTGCAAGGTTGGCACGGGGCAGACGTGATCCCGGTCCCCCGCCACAAACAATTTGGGTTTGACGCACGTATGGAGCGGGGAAAAATCCCGGCGCTCGACCGGGGGAGCAATGCCCACCAGCGCACTGACCCTGGCATCAGCGGCACCAGCGAGGAGCCCCACGCCAGCGCCAAACGAATAGCCGACCACCACGAGGCGCGACACCGGCTTTTGCTGGAGCACATACGCCACCGCGGCCGCGACATCCGCCCCTTCGGTCGCGCCATCGCCATGCACGCCGGTACTCGCGCCAGTGCCCCGAAAATTGAAGCGCAGCGTCGTGATGTCCTGTGGCCACAGCGCTTCCGCCACTGCCGAGATGACGTTACTGTACATGTTCCCACCACGCAAGGGATGGGGATGGCACAACAAAACCGCCATATCCCTCTGGCCCGTGGCCTGCCAGAGACGCCCCTCTAAGGTTAAGTCGCCCGATGGAAAAGTCACCTTGGTATCCATCCTGCCTCCTCCGCAACGATACGATGCCCTGCCTGGTGCCACAGAGGCCCACATTTCCTGGCCAGTCGGGATGATGCCACAGCCCTGAGAGAGGTGCAAAACGTTTCTTGCAGTACTTCAGGACGACACGTACAATAGCTACATCTTGGCCACTGCCGAGACCACACATCTCTCATCCATTAGGAACTCCTATGCGCAAAGCTCCTAAGCAGGCTGGCATAACGGCAGTCGGTTTCGTGCTCATTCTGGTGCCGGTGGCTTTTTTCATCTACGTGGGGATGAAAATGGCGCCCGCGTACCTCGAAGCCTTTAGTGTCGGTGATGCACTCGGGTCGCTGCGGAAAGAGGCGGAGATACAGGAGCGCTCGCCGGGCGACATCTACAACCTACTTCGGAAGCGTTTCGATATCAACAATATCAGTAGTGTCCAGAAAGAGGACGTGAAGATTCTCAAGACGGGCAAGGATGTCACCATTAAAATTGATTACGAAGCCCGTGTGTCGTTGGTAGGGAACGTTGATCTCGTGATGTCGTTTCACAAAAGCACCGTACTACGATAATCGTTGCACTCAACAAGGAGTCCGTGCGTGACGCTCAGCTTTGGCCTACGTGTTCCCACCACTGGTACGCCTCAAGAGACCGCCGAGTATGCGGTGCAAGTCGAGGGGGCGGGTTTCGCTTTCCTCTGGATGCCAGATACCCCCCTGCTGGCCGGGCGTTGGCGTGACGTCTATGGCCACCTCACCTGCGCGGCCATGACCACGCGCACTTTACGCCTCGGCCCTGGCGTGACGAATCCGCTGACCCGCCATCCGGTCACCACCGCCAGCGCCATCCTGACGCTGGACGAAACCTCCAACGGCCGCGCTGATCTAGTGGTCGGCACCGGCTATAGCTCGGCGTACATCATTGGCCAGAAAGCTGCGACCATGGCCAGCATGCGACGGGCCACGGCGCTGTGGCGCAGTGTGTTTCAGGGCCAGACTACAGAACTGGGTGGCTTAGAAATTACCCTGCCGACGGCGCATCCGCGTCTCCCCATTTATCTGGCCGCGTCGGGACCGAAGATGCTGGAAATGGCCGGGGCCATCGCTGACGGGGTGCTCATTCACGTCGGTGCATCGCCGGGGTCGGTGGCCTGGGCGCTGGAGCGCATTGCCGCCGGGGAACAACAGGCGGGGCGTGCACCGCATAGTGTGCGCCGGATTATCGTCGCCAACGCCATGGTGGACGACAATAAGGCACGTGCCATTGCCCACATGCGTCCATGTGCCGCCAGCTACTACCGCCACGAGCACGCCCGCGCCCTGCTGCGCCTCGCTGGCCTCCCAGAGCCGCCCGAGGTGACCGGCACTTTCCCCCGTCCGTATCCCGACCTGGGGCATGCGGTGGATTGGGACGAAGCGCAGCGCGCCTCGACTTTTGTGTCGGATGCGGCGGTCGAGGCCATGGTGTGTGTCGGTTCCGGCGCAGAAATCGCCGACCGCGTGCAGGAGCTGGCTGCCCTGGATATTGATGCGATCTGGTGGCGTGATGAAGCGAGCTATCGCCGGCCCGATGCACTGTGCCGCGCTTTGGAGAAAGAGGTGTTCCCGCGCCTGCGCTAAACCTGGAGGTGCGCTGGCCCCTCTTGCACCCATGAGACGTTTCTGATAGGGAAGATACGCAGACAGGAGGTAGATGTCGACACCTACCTCCATGACTTGCAGCGTTCCATCGCCGAAGGAGCCCAGCATGTTTTTTGAATTACGACAGTATCGTACCAAGCCAGGCCAGCGCGAAAAGTGGGTGAAATTTATGGAAGAGGAGATTATCCCCTTTCAGGTCGCCAAAGGGATGGTCATCCTCGGCAGTTTTGTCGGCCAAGAAGAAGACGATCTGTATGTCTGGATTCGTCGCTTCGAGAGCGAGGCCCAGAAAGAGCAGCTCTATAAAGCTGTCTACGAGAGCGACCACTGGAAGACCTACATCGCTCCGCAAGTACCCGACATGTTGTTCCGCGAGCAGATCAAAGTCACCCGCATTGAAGCCACCCCCAAGTCGGTGATTCAGTAACCCGTCGTACGGCGCTCCCGTTTCGTACCCACGACATGGGAGCGTGAGGAGATGATGCCGCACTCAGGAGTACTGCTTGACGTGACCACCCCACTTCTTGACGGCCTGCAGAGGATCGCGCAGCGGCAACCACGGCCACAGCCATTTGTCGACCTGGGCTCCCTGCCCTGGGATGACCCGGGGTTTAGTCAACACTTTTTACGCACCGCCACGCGTTCCCAGCGTCATACGCAACGCGAGATGACGTGCCTGGAACAGTGGGGCTTGCTGCGTCCGGGTCAGCGCATTCTGGATATTGCCTGCGGGGGTGGACGGCACAGCCTGGCCATGGCACGCCGTGGTGCGGTGGTGACCGGGATTGACCTCGGACCAGCAGCGATTAGCGCCGCGCAGCAACGGGCACGCAAGGCGGGCTTGCAGGTGGAGTTCGTCGAGGGTGATGTGCGCTCCATGGCCTACGAGGCGGCGTTCGATGCGGTGACGTTCATCTTCGGCTGTTTTACCGAGATGACGCGCCAAGACGCTACCAAGGTGTTACGGCGCGTCAGCCGTAGCCTGCGCCCCGGCGGCATGTTTGTGCTGGATGTCTATGCCCCAGATTTCTTTGCCATGCTGGACGGTGAGCAAGAATGGTGGGTCGGGCGCGATTTTATCGCAGGACGTTTCCCGCAACTGGTCCTCACCGAATATTTTTATTACAGCGACACTAAGATGTATGCCAGACGGGATTTTATTTGTGATGCCCGTACAGGTGCCGTGCACACCTTCGGAGTCAGCGGCCAATCCTACGCCCTGCCTGAACTCTGTGACATGCTCACGGAGGCCGGTATGCAGCCTGCCATGGTCTACGGGAACTGGCGCGGCGAAGACGTCACAGCTGAGAGTACGATGTATCTTGTGCTGGCCGCCAAAGTGCCGGAGACGCCCTGACGCCGCTGCTCCATGTTGCCAAGGCCCACAGTTGCTGGCGCATCCCCTTGCCACGACGGGGTGCCCCGTCATGGCGACCGCTCTCGTATGCTCTCGCTGCGGGTGTATGGGGATGGCGCCGAGGCTTGCCGGCCTTATGCTTCGTTCGTTGAAAGACCCTCATGCCGGTTTTTGCGGACCGGACTGCTGGTCAGCGAGGCGGCGGTTTTGGGCCAGCGTGCACTGCGGAAGCGGTCCTTGGCCACCCACATCAGACACACGTTGTCAGATTGGTTGCCGCCCAGGATCTGATACGCGGTATCGTCCTCACCCACGTAGAAACCGACATGACCTTTGCCACTCGCCAGCGATGTACGCCAAAACACCATGACCGCGCCGAGGCGGGGCGTCGTGGTCGACCCGAAGGCTTCCCATTGTCGCGCACCCAATGGATTCCCTGGAAGAACCTCCGCCTGTAATGTCGATCCAATACAGTGTGCAACGAACAGTCCACACCACGGGATATCATCCCCGGCGTAGCGGATGTCAAGGTCTGTCGCCCAATCCATAATGACCGGGTTGTTCTTAGAGCCCAGGACTTCCTTGGTGCCCACCAGATTCCTGGCTTCTGTAAACCAAGGCAGTAATGGGCCGGTAGTTGGTGCCGACTGGGGAGCGCCCGCGAAGAGCGCGGTGGTGGTCTTCGGGCCAACCACCCCATCGACTTCCAGACCATGTTGCGCCTGGAATCGCTTGACTGCAGCGATGGTGTTGCGCCCCCAGATGCCATCCACCTCGCCCGGATCGAAACCTTTGTCCTTCAGCGCTTGCTGAATCCCTTTGACTGCTGCGCTTGCCATAAGACCCTCCTGAAAGCTTTCCTCGGTCTGTGCCCAGTCCTCCAAGACGACAGATACGACCTAGGGTCGAGATATCGCGCTGCGCTCCTGGACGGTGGACACCCCCCACGTCTTCTCTGCAACCTACGACAAGAGGATAACCACTTCCACAACACCATACCTGGCGGCTACCTGCCATTTACCTGTTATTTACCTGCGCTCTGTATCTTTCAGTTAACATTATGGGATGAAAGAACTAGTAAATATAGTTTATAAAATATAAAGGATCCGGCTATCCCTTTGTGGTCTCCCACGCTGTGGTGGGGGCTTGTGCGCAGACGCTCCGCGTGCTCTGGCCTCTGCAGGGTGGCCCAGCGCGCAGCAGGCGACTGGGAATGAGATACGGTGCATGTGGACTTTCTTGGTGCGAGAGGAGAAAAAAACCGTGGCCTGTTCTTGACAGACGTAGCAGGTGTTTTTATCATAGGAACCAGCAGGGAGGTGTCTGGAGTTCTTTTCCTCCCTATGATTGGGCAGATGGTATCGCACCATAGTACCCAGTGGGAGGTAAGGCTACATGATCCCCCCCCATTTGCGTATTTTGCTCCTACGACCTTGCCCGAAGCCTTTGCGCTCTGGCACAAACATGGCACGGAGGCGAAACTCCTCTCCGGCGGACAAAGCCTGATACCGCTGATGAAACTCCGGTTGGCGACGCCAGCGGTGCCGTAGATGGCCACTGAGGTCATACCGGTGAGCTAGGCCGGCAGCGCCATGAGTGAATGGTGAGGCCTAGAGCACTCACCTCCGATGTGTCAAGAATATACCATTGACTTCACCAAGAAGATTATGCGATACGTACCATCGCGCATTGCCAAGAATTGCCACGCCTCTCACAGCGAGAGCCGCGTGGAATGATCAAGCGCATCCTGCACATAGCCATCGTAGAGGAGATGTTGGATGGAACATCGTGACGTATGGAAAAGATGGGTGGGGGGGAATTTTAGGAGTAGTCATCCTCGCCTGGGCTCTGGCTGGTGAGGTGTCGGCCAAAGCCGTCTTGTTGCTCTCCAGCGGGAACACAACGTTGGACCAGCAGACGAAAACAGTGCTCCAATTCCACGGGCATGTCGTCACCATTGGTCCGCAATATATCAACTTCACTGGCCCTGGCCTTACCGGGAAGCATGTCGTACTTCTGCTGGCGAACCTGAACTGGAATGCGGGTGATATGCCGCTGGCTGGCCAGACGGCCCTGGTGAACTTCGTCTCTGCCGGGAAGGGCCTGGTCACCAGTGAGTGGACGGTCTACAAGCGAAGTGGTGGTGAATTTGCCGTCTTGAGCACTATTTTCCCGGCACTGCCCAGCAGCAACTTTTCCAGTACTCCTACTCTCATTTACACGCAGGACACGCCTGATCCACTTCTCAACAGTGGCCTCCCGGCGCAGTTTTCTTTCTCGGCTGATAATATTGGAGGGGGGGAGACCGAGTTTGTGCCACAGGTAGGAGCTACCGTTTTTTACCAGAATTCAGGATTTAACAGCCCGGGACTGATCGGCTGGTAGGCAGGGGCTGGCCGCGTGCTGCAGTTCTCTACACGCATGGGCTCGGGTGAGATGAGCAATGCAAACTACGGACGCTTGGTGGCCAATGCCATCGACTGGGCTGGCCAGGCCCCTGGCTGCGATATACAGTTGAACAAAACCAGCTTTATCAACGGCGAGCAGGTGATTGCTCAGGTCATGCGCCTGACCAATCCCAGTGCGGTACCACTGCCTATCGAACTGGGCACGTGGCTTGAGATTCCTACGTTTGCGCCTGTCCGGTTCCCGAACCCTCTCGCGGACATCAAGACGATCCTCGCAGCGGGGGCCAATCGGAATCTTGGACCCATCCCCCTGTTCACTGTCACAGCGGCCTTTCCACGTGGCACCTATGGGTTTCATTGCCGCATCGTCAATCCTGTGACAAAGCAGCGCTTAGCCGAAGATTTCAACACCTTCCAACTGCAATAAACGGCCGGATTACGCGGTCGTACCCCCATAGAACCCAGGGGAATATGATCACCTCTCTCTGAGCCTCGCCCCAGAGGGGCGACCAGCCGGTCGCCCCGACAACGCCGGAGAGCCCCCCAGTGCCACGCAGACGCCACTTTGCCTTTCTCTGCTCACGGAGCCGCACCGTCACCTCAACCAGGCTCACACGAGTAGTGTACGATGGCACTCTCGGGGACTCCCCGGAATAGCGCGCCACCCCTACCTTGACACGGGCCTGCTGTTGCCGCCTAGCGCCGCGGTTCTCGGTGGTGTTGATTCCACCGTCTCCAGGATCTCCCAGCCTGGGCTACTTGGGCTGGCATACCCACGGCAATACAGGGACGCGCCGGTGCGCGGGTCCGGCACCTGGTGCGAGTGCCAGGTATCGCCTTGTTTCTCGCGTGGCCGCATGGCGACCTGATGGCGTGGGCATAAGGGCAAGCCTTCCGGCGTGCGGGCCCAGCCATCCCCACCGATGGCGGGCCGATAGCCGCGACGCAGTAAGTCGTGAATGACGCTCTCCACATGGTCGAGGCTCGTCACCTCGAGGCAGACGGCAAAGCCAGTGGGGTGCAGAGCTGTAATGCTGGGCATGGTCGTCTCCTCGGGCGGGGCCATGGATGGGAAGACCGTGGAACTGTCTGTATACACAGGGATACGGCCTGAGAGCTGCCAACGTGCGGAGCGTAGCACACGAGGCGGGAAGCGTCACGGATTTCGCTTTGTGTTTTGTCCAGGGACATGCCACTATACGGCGCCGTGACGCCTTCCGAGCCCTGCTCTCTGTGACGCCCTCTCATACCCAGGAACGTCGCCGTCCGGTGTCGCGTGTTCCCAGACTGCATACAGCCAGGACAGACACACGACTCATAATGCACAGATCGCCCGCAGTACTGACCTCTCGCCACGCCTGTGGCGATGGACTTGCCGAAGGAATCGACGTACTCCCCCGACTGAAGTCGGGGGACTCTTCGGAGTCGGTGTCGAGCAGACTCCGTGCCGTCAGGCACGCCGTTCTTGCGGTCATGATACCCCCGGATGCGTGCCAGTCCTGGGCGCTATCGTCTGGCGTTAAACAGCCGTGGCGAGTACCACGCCGTGCGGCAGACAGGACAAGCCGTGAGAACATTGTCGAGGCAAACTTTACCGCCGCAAGGCGCGTATTGAGGTAACTCATGAGCTCCGTGTTTGTGCTGGCTCCCGACCGCCAACCCCTGGACCCCTGCCATCCGGCACGGGCGAGGCAGTTGCTCGACGCGGGCCGCGCCGCAGTATTCCGGCGCTTCCCCTTCACCATCATCCTGCACGACCGCACGCGTGCCGCGTCCGTTGTCCATGAGCACCGCTTGAAAATTGACCCTGGCAGTAAGACCACCGGCCTGGCACTGCTCGCTGGGACACGTGTCCTCTGGGCCGCCGCGGTGACCCACCGTGGGCGGCGGATCACCGCGGCCTTACGCAGTCGGCACGCCATCCGGCGTGGTCGCAGGCAACGCCAGACGCGCTACCGGCCGCCACGGTTTCTCAACCGCACACGTCCTGTCGGCTGGCTGGCGCCCGCGCTGCACAGCCGCGTCGCCAACGTCATGACCTGGGTGGAGCGCTTGCGGCGGCTATGTCCTCTCACCGCCTTGAGTCAAGAGCTGGTGCGCTTCGATATGCAGCAGATGCAGCACGCGGAAATGCGCGGCGTCGAATACCAACACGGCGAGCTGGCGGGCTATGAAGTGCGGGAGTATCTCTTGGAGAAGTGGCACCGCACCTGTGCCTATTGTGACGCCAAAGATGTCCCACTGGAAGTCGAGCATATCATCCCGAAGGCCCGAGGCGGCTCCAACCGCGTCAGCAATCTGACCCTCGCCTGTGTGCCGTGCAACCGGAAGAAAGGCGCCCGGAGCGCCGCAGAGTGTGGCTTGCCGCAGGTCCAAGCGCAGGCCAGGAGGCCGCTGCACGATGCTGCTGCCGTGAACGCCACACGCTGGCGGCTCTCTCAGGCGTTGCACGCCACGGGACTCCCCGTGGAGACGGGCACGGGTGGGCGCACGCAATACAACCGGTCGCGTCTGGGGATCGCCAAATCCCACTGGGGAGACGCGGCGTGCGTCGGGGCCAGCACCCCGGACACGCTGCGTGTGCGGGGCATCCAACCAGTAGGCATCCGCGCCATGGGCCACGGGAGCCGGCAAAGGTGCCGCGTCGATGCCCACGGCTTTCCGCAGGGGCACCGGGCCCGGCAGAAACACTATGGGGGCATGCAAACCGGCGATATTGTCCAAGCGGTCGTACCCACCGGGAAGTACGCCGGCACCTGGACCAACCGCGTCGTCGTCAAGGCGAGCGGGTGGTTTGATCTGGTCATCGACGGCAAGAAGGCCAGTGTGAATCAGAGGCATTGCACGCGGCTGTGGGCTGCCGATGGCTATACCTACACCCTGCCTGCTGGCGCAGGCACCGCCGTGTCATCCCCCCGCTGAAGCGAGGGGTCTCCACGGCGGAACTTTTAGGAAAGGAATAGCTATGCGTTTTGGGCTCAACATGGAGTGTGACTACCTCCAGGGCAAAAGTGAAGCCGAGGCCTTTGACGACGTCTTTGCCCAGGTCGACCTCGCCGAAGCGGTCGGGCTGGACGGCGTCTGGCTGGCCGAACGCCACTTTGCCTCCGGTGACCGCGGCCAGCCCTCGATTGCCGCGGCGCCGATCATCCTGGCCACAGCCATCGCCAGTCGTACCAAACGCTTACGCGTGGGTACAGGGGTCTACGTGTTGCCGCTGAACCATCCCGTGCGCATCGCTGAAGAGGTGGCGACGCTCGACTATGTGAGCCAGGGCCGTTTTGCGCTTGGTGCAGGGCGTAGTGGGTTTACCACGGCCTACGAGGGCTATGGCTATGCTTATGGCGAGAGCCGCGAGCGGCTGCGCGAGTGCCTGGAGATTATCGTCAAAGCCTGGACGGAAGAGCGCTTTTCCTATGAAGGCAAGTATTATCAATTACACAATGTGTGCGTGACCCCCAAGCCGCTGCAAAAACCGCATCCGCCCATCTATATGGCCGCCACGACTGTCGAGACGTTTCCCGTGGCGGGCCAACTGGGGCGCCACCTGTTTGTCGGCGTGCGCCGTAATAGCATCGCGGGGGCGCAGCAGAGCATTAACGTCTACCGCCAGGCCTGGCGCGCAGCCGGTCATCCCGGCCAGGGCGACGTCACCCTGCGCATGCCGGTGTATGTCGGGGATACTCGCGCCCAGGCCATCGCTGATACCGAGGCTAGCACCGTGCAGTACTACCGTCGCCTCGGTGAGAATCTGCGCCGCTCCGTGGGCCGTGCCGGCACCGCGGCTAGTGAGGACCGCGCCCGGATGGCGGAGGAACTGTCCAACATCACGTATGACACCTTGCTGCGCGATTGGGTGGTGTACGGCACTGCTGCCGAAGTCACCGAGCGCCTCAAGCAACTCGAAGCTGAGCTCGATTTGTCCGGCGTGATTCTTGAGATGAACGCTGGCGGCATGCTGCCGAACGAGCGCGTGCTGCACTCCCTGCAGTTGTTTGGCGAGCAGGTGGCGCCACACTTCCAGTAACATACTCTGCCAGGGTGGGCCCTGGGAGCACGGCTGGTCTGGCTGTGGCGACCCAGGCGCACTTGGGACAGACGCTCTCTTGTCGGAGATACGTCCATGGCTTTGAAAGACCAGATTGCTCTCGGTATGAGCTTGCCGCATCGTTCCCCTGATCCCATTGACGTCGCGGTCATCCGCCACGTGGCCCAACGTGCCGAAGCCTTAGGGTTCCGGGATCTGTGGGTGACGGACAATACCCTGGACCCGGCTGCCTGCTTTGCGTCCCTGGGGCTGCTCACCTATGCCGCGGCGCTAACCAGCACCATTCGCCTGGGTGTCTCCGTGTTGGTACTGCCGGTGCATAACCCTATCCACGTGGCGCACGAAGTGGCCACCCTGGATTATCTGAGTGGCGGACGCGCCATCCTGGGTGTCGGCCTGGGGCGCGATCCGCATTACGTCGAATTCCAGGTGCCACGGGCACGCCGGGTGCGGCGCTTTCTCGAAGGCGTGGAGCTGATGAAAGCGTTGTGGACGCAAGACAGCGTGACATATGACGGGGAGATTTTTCAGCTCCATGACGGGGTGATGGCCCGCAAGCCTGTCCAGAAACCGCACCCTCCCCTGTGGATGGGGGGTGGCCATCCCGATGCGCTGCGGCGCGCTGCCGCCATTGCCGATGGCTGGATGGGTGCCGGCGGTTCCGGCACCGCCGAGTTCCAGCACAGCGTCCCGGCCCTGCGCACCGCGCTGGAGAAGTGCGGGCGCGACCCGGCGGCCTTTCCCCTCTCTAAGCGTGTGTTTATGTCGGTGCACGAGCGTGCCGACGTGGCGCAGGCGGAAGTGCATCGCTGGTTTAGCGACGTCTACCATAACCCCGGCCTGACCACGCGGGCGGGAGTCTACGGCACTCCGGCCCAGGTGCGTGAGCAGCTGGAAGCCTTAGCGGCTATGGGGGCGCATCACCTGTTACTGAATCCTGTCACGCGCTATGCCGAGCAAGTCGAGGCCCTCGCCGAAGTGGTTGGCCTAGCCTAGGGGAACGTCGTGGCACACGACCTCATCTTTACATCGTAGCAAGGAGCACCTGCATGGCCCGCGTGCCGTATGTCAACCGTGAGGATCTCGACGCTGAGGGGCAGACCATCTATGATCGCATCCGCCAGGACCGTAATGCCCCGGAAGTGGGGCGGCAATTCCGGGCTCTGCTGCACAACCCCAAAGCCACTAGCTATTTAACGTCGATGGGGGCCCAGTTACGCTTCCAGAGCGCCTTGCCGGAAGCCATCAAGGAGCTGACAATTATCCTGGTGGCCCGCGAGTGGAACAGCGGCATCGAATGGACCGGCCACGCCGTCCTGGCAGCGCGTGCCGGGGTGAGTGACGCGTCGATTGAAGCCATTCGCACCAAGCAAGCCCCGGACGGCCTCAGCGCGTCAGAGCAGGTCATCGCGCGCTTTGTCCATCACCTGCTGCGCCAGAAAGACGTGCCGGACGATCTGTATACTGCCGCCGAAGCCCTCGTCGGCACGCGTGGCATGGTGGACCTCGCCCTGACCTGTAGCTACTACACCGCCGTGTGCTTGGCGCAACTCGTGCTCAAGCCGGAGATGGATGGCGGGCGCGTGTCCACGCTCTAGGGCAGTGGTCCATAACCGCGCCTGAGGCCCATATATGATGCAAGAGGGAAAAATAATGTCCAAGCGCTGGAGGATCGTGCTCAGCCTGCTGATCCTGGGTCTGTGCGGTGGCGCTGCCGGGATGGCACGGGCCGAGACCAAGGTCCTCGTGGATTTCACGACTGGACGAGAACCGGTGCCCAAAGGTTGGGAACTCTCCGTCAACACGGGCGAAGCCCATATGCAGCTCATCCAAGACGAGGGCCAACAGGCGCTGCAGATGCGCAGCGACCAGGCGTCGTTCGCCATCCAAAAACAAGAACGCATCGCCCTTCAGGACACGCCATGGCTGGTCTGGCAATGGAAAGTCACGGCTATCCCGCCTGGCGGGGATTTCCGGCGTTCCGCCACGGACGACCAGGCCGCCCAGCTCATCGCGGCCTTTTCGTCGCGCCATTTTATCACCTACATCTGGGACAGTACGGTACCCAAGGGGACCATGGATGCTGCGCCTGCTCCACTGTTCAAAAAGCTGTTTGCCCTGGTGATGCAATCGGGTACGACCGGTCTTGGCACCTGGATGACCGAGCGCCGCAATCTCGTTGAAGATTACAAGAAGGCCTATGGGGAAGCCCCAGAAGCGCTCGAGGGCATACGGATCCAGATCAATAGCCAGCACACGAAGTCACGGGCAGAGTCGTACTGGCGGGCGGTCAAAGTCACCGCACAGCCTTGAACAAGGAGAACCTTATGCAGTGGTGTCGTTTCCAACACGCAGCCCACAGGAGCTTCGGCCTCATCGAAGGCGACCAGGTCATCGCAGTCAGCGGTAGTCCGCTGGCCGAGCATACCATCACCCGCACCAGCCATCCCTTGCACCAGGTGACGCTGCTGCCCCCGATTATCCCGCCCATGCTCTACGCCGCTGGCCCCAACCATCGCGGCCATGTCGAAGGCATGGCGCAGCGGCGCGGTGCGGCCCCCAATTATCCGACCCGGCCCGAGCCGAATTTCCGTTCCGTGCACGCCCTCATCGGCACCGAGGCCAATATCGTCATCCCCCAAGACTCCCCAGGCGCGGTGCAGCCCGAAGGGCAGCTCGCCGTGGTGATCGGCAAGCTGGCCCGCCGGGTCTCCCGCGCCAATGCCCTGGACTACGTGTTTGGCTACAGTATTGGCAACGACATCAGCCAGCGCCAGTGGCAGGGGGCCGACCGCACCATGTTTCGCGGCAAAAACTGCGATACGTTCAAGCCCTTTGGCCCCTGCATCGTCACTGGGCTTGATCCTACCCAGTTGCGTATCATCGTGCGCCACAACGGCGCGGTGTGGGAAGATTTTACGTCGGCGGAGCAGATCTGGGATACCGCGACGTGGATCGAAGAGCTGAGTAAGTACACCACGCTGCATCCCGGCGACGTGCTGTGGATGGGCACCCAGGGTGCAGATGGGGACATGGTGCCGGGGGATACCATTGAGGTGGAGATCAGCGGCATTGGCGTGCTGCGCAATTATGTGGTGGCGGAGGCCTGAACGCACGCGCTAGGCTGGGCTTGCCTCCGCAGCCTGCGTGGCTGCGGCACGTCGAGACGACTCTCTGGAGAGCAAAGGACCACTATGCCAGCCGACCGCCATCTGTTAGTCGAAGCCGAGGCTGTGTGCGTGCAGGCCGTGCGCCAGGCTGGGGAGGTGTTGCTGGAATACTTTCGGCAGCCCCTCAACGTGGAGTTTAAGGAAAAAAACCAGCAATCACCCGTCACTGAAGCCGATCGGCGTTCGGAAGAGTTACTGCGCACCGCGCTCAGCCAGGCCTTCCCAGCACACGGCATTATTGGCGAGGAAGCCGAAGACGCCATCAATCCCAGCGCCGACTACGTGTGGTTCCTCGATCCGCTCGATGGCACGACCAATTTCACCGCCGGTCTGCCAGCCTTTGCCATCTCCATGGGCCTGTGCTTTCGCGGCACGCCGGTGTTAGGGGTGATTGCCGTGCCTTGGGAGGGCCCCACCGGCACCATCTTTCGGGCGCACCAGGGCGGCGGGGCCTATTGCAACGATGTGGCCATGCAGGTCGCCGCGGCCGAGGTGCCCGCTGGCATGCGCCTCACCAGCATGCCCTTCTGGGCGCTGTGGCAATATCACGTGCAGCGTCAAGCAAAAATCTTCCAGACCAATGGGCGGGCGGCGGGGAGTATTGCGTACGAGATGGCGTATGCGGCGCGTGGCACGTTCCAGTGGTCGATCATCAGCGGGGCGCGTCTGTGGGATATGGTCGCTGGGGCCGTCTTGGTGCAGGAAGCTGGGGGCACGGTGCTCTTTGGCAATGGCGCTACCCGACGCTGGAGCCCGTGGGAAGGATTCGTGCAGGGGGCCCTCAAGGTGCCCTTTGGGCAGGATCCGGCGGCGTTACGCAAACTGTTCATCTATATGCTGGCCGGGAATTCCCAGATTGTCCAGCAGCGTGCCGGGCAGATACGCCTGCGGCGTCCGAGCCTCTGGGGCAAAGCCAAGTCACGCGCCCGCAAAACGTGGCGCCTGGTTACCGGCACAAAGCGTCCACAGCCAACGCCATAAGGCCTCGGATGCCAGTCTCCACGCGGCGTACGTCCCGTACGCCGTCACGCCTGCACGCCCGGGCTTGCACCAGGTCTGTCATCGGTCTATTTTTGTGGCGTTGCATCACCTGTCGTATCTTCTCCCGTGGCTGTAGAGGAGCGCTCTATGTTGACATCTGCAACCGTATCCACGCCGCAGGTCGGCACTGTGGTGCTTGACGGCATGGTGTACGTGACCACGGCCTACGACCTCCCCACACCGCCGGACACCTCGCAGCGGACACCGAACGCCAACGCGCTGCGGCCCTCGCCGCTAAGCTCCGGGAATTGGGGATCGACCCAAAACGTCTGTGAACGGTGCTCCGGGCTCCAGGCGGTGCCATCGGCGGGGACAAGCAACGCCCGTGGCACTCCCAAGACCACTCTGGTAACATAGACGGTATTGTTGCTACCCACGAGCTGCCACCCACAGGAGATGCCCCGACTATGCCCACGCCAGACTATGCGCCCCAGGCATTCGAGGTGTTTATTTCCTATGCACATCGCGCTGAAGACTTCCGTTGCACATCGCGCTGAAGACTTCCGTTGCACATCGCGCTGAAGACTTCCGTCAAGCGTTGGAGACGCACCTGAGCTTGCTGCGGCGGCAAGGGCACATTGCCGTCTGGCATGACCGCAACATTACCGCCGGCACCACCTGGGCCCAGGCCATCGATACGCACCTGCGGACGGCCCAGATCATCCTCCTGCTGATCAGCGCGGATTTCCTGGCTTCGGATTATTGCGTGGATACAGAAATGGCCCATGCCCTGGAGCGCCACGCCGCAGGCAGCGCCCGGGTGATCCCGATTATTGTCCGGCCAGCCGATTGGCACAGCGCGCCCTTTGGCGCCCTGCAGGCGCTGCCGACGGATGGTAAAGCCATCACCTCGTGGCCTAACCTTGACGAAGCCTGGCTCAATGTAGCGCAGGGTTTGCGCCGCGTGCTGGGGGAGATGCGCGGCCGCCCTTAAAACCCTCCCCGGTGCAGGTGGACTCGACACTGGGGAGCGGGGTTCAAGAGCCTCTGGTGCCGCTGCAGCACGTACCGGCCCCGGCGCCACTGCCCACTGGCTCGCGCATGCCGCTGGGGCGCAACCCGCTGTTTGTCGGGCGCCAGGCAGATTTGCAGCAGGTGGTGGCGCTGCTCAGCACTGGCGACACCGCCGCCATTACGCCGCAGGTGGTGGCTGCCACCGGGTTGGGAGGGCTGGGCAAGACGCAACTGGCCTGTGAGTTCGTGTATCGCTACGGGCAGTTTTTTCCTGGCGGCGTGTTCTGGCTCAGTTGTGCCGAGCCGCAGGGCCTGCCGGAGGAAGTGGCCGCCTGCGGCGATGGTTTGGCCCTGGGGGAAAGTTTTCTGCATCTGCCACTGGCGCAGCAAGTGCGCCTGGTGCAACGTGCCTGGCAAGCCACCATGCCGCGTCTGCTGGTGTTTGACAATTGCGAGGACGAGGCCGTGCTGGCGCAGTGGCGTCCGCCGCATGGCGGCTGTCGGGTGCTGGTGACCAGCCGTCGGGGGCAGTGGGACGCCGTGTTGGGGGTGCAGGCCCTGGCCCTGGCGGTCCTCCCCCGTACGGAGAGCCTGACCCTGCTGCGGCAGCATCGCCCGGATCTGCCCGCGACCAATGCGGATCTAGTGCCTCAAACGAGCTATTGTGAGAGCCACCTCCTGGGAGCGCCGGGCTCCAGCCCGGCTCCGGCAGCCACGCTGGCGCGTGGCGCTCCCAGGATAACGACGCAACGGAGGTCGGTTGAGACACTAGAGGCCATTGCCGCCAACCTGGGCGATTTACCCCTGGCGTTGCATCTGGCCGGGAGTTTTCTGGCGCGCTACCGAGACGTGATGACGCCCGCCGCCTACCTGGCCGCGCTGCAACAGCCTGATCTGCTGCAGCACCCGTCGTTGCAAGGGCTGCACCTGACGCCTGGACTTTCCCCCACCCAGCACGACCAACATGTGGCACGCACCTTTGCCCTTAGCTACACCAGGCTGCAGCCCCAGGATGCCACGGACGCCGGCGCCCTGGCCCTGCTGGCACGGGCGGCCTGGTTTGCCCCTGGCGAGCCGATCCCGCGCCAGTTGCTGGTAGAAACGCTGCCGCCGCAGGCCGACGCTGCCAACGCGGCGCTACGCACGGAAGACGCCCTGCAGCGCTTGCACGGGCTGGGGCTGCTCGACAGGACGCCAGACGGGGCGGTACGGCTGCATCGGCTGCTGGTGCTGTTTGTGCGTGCCAGTAGCGACAGGGCTGAGGCGCAAACCACAGTGGAGGAGATGCTCTTAGCCACGGCGAATCGGCTGAATGAAGCTGGAGACCCCAGGCCCATGCTCGCCATCGCCGGCCATCTGCGTGCCGTCACGGATACCGCCCAGTGCCGTGAGGATGCCCTGGCAGCCCGGCTGTGTAATACATTGGGGTATTACCTGCACGCCATAGCGCAATATGCCGCCGCCCGGCCCTACTACGAGCGCGCCTTGGCGATCCGCGAAGCAGGCCTGGGGCCCCAGCATCTCGCCACGGCCCAGAGCCTGAACAATCTGGGGACTCTCCTGCAGGCGCAAGGGGAGCTGGCCGCCGCCCGGTCCTAGGTCGCGCGCGCCCTGGCGCTGCGCGAAGCGGTGTTGGGGCCGCAGCATCCTGACACGGCCCGGAGCCTGAACAATCTGGGGGCGTTGCTGCAGGCGCAAGGGGAGCTGGCTGCGGCGCGGCCCTACGTCGAGCGCGCCCTGCATATTCTCACCACGCGCCTCACGCCCCAACATCCAGACACCCTCGTGGTGCGGCAGAATCTGGCTGCGCTTGATGCGCAACTACGCGACAACACGCCATCCTAGGCGCTGCGGCACGTTCCGAGCAGACGAGCGACACCAGGCCCGTGACGGCCTCGGGCTCGCTGGCGCAGGAGCTGGAACATCTCCATGCCTTCTCCCGCCTCCCATGACGGCGTATCCAGCAATACCCATTGTGGCCCTCGCGTCAGGGGAGACCTCGCGGGCATGGCCCGCTCCTACAGGAACAGCGGGCGTCTCCAGCCTCCCGGTAGGAGCGGGCCATGCCCGCGAAGGGGTGCTCATCGCGGGCATGTGTGCAAAATGAGCATTGCTGCAACGCATCAAGCGCTGATTGAGCCGGTGTGGCCATATACCCTATACTGGCGTGTCGGCTCAGTGAGAGCGTTTGAAGAGAAGCCATGCACAGCGCCAAGGGAGACACGACCATGCCTGAGAACCTGTCCACGATCCTCGAATCCACCGCCTTAACCACCCTCACCAGCGGCTGGGGGCGCACCGAAGGGCCGCTCTGGCATGCCGAGGGCTATGTGACCTTCGTCGATCTGCAAGGCAGCCGCCTGCTACGCTGGAACCCCAACGGCCAGGTGAGCGTCATCCGCGAGCAGACGGGCGAGGCCAACGGCTGCACCCTCGACCGCCAGGGGCGTGTGCTCATGTGTGAAGGGGCAGACCACCGCCGCATTACCCGCATGGAGGCCAACGGTACCGTCACGACTATTGCCGAGCGCTGGCAAGGCAAACGCTTCCATAAACCGAACGATATCGTCTGTCGCTCCGACGGCAGCATTTTCTTCACCGATCCCGGCTTGCGCTTGCCCGAGGCGCAGCGCGAGATGCCTTTTTCCGGCGTGTTTCGCATTGATCCCCAGGGCCAGATTCATCTGGCCACCGACGCGTGTGAGTATCCCAATGGCCTGGCCTTCTCCCCCGATGAATCGATCCTGTACGTGGCGATCAGCCGCCTGGATGAGCGCTGTTTTGAGGAAGAAACCCGTGGCGAGGTCTGCACCCACCGCCGTATCCGCGCCTTTGACGTGGCCCCAGACGGCACGCTGAGCAACAACCGGGTGTTCTGCGACATGTCCTCCGCCGCTCCCGGCGTCCCGGACGGCCTGAAAGTCGATACCGCCGGGCGGGTGTTTTGCGTCGGCTCCGGTGGCATCTGGGTCATGGCGCCCTCCGGTAGCGTCATTGGGGTCATCCCGACGCCCGAGGTGGTACGGAATCTGGCCTTTGGCGGACCCGACTTTCGGACCTTGTATCTCACGCCGGGCGGCTCCCTGGCGCAACTGCAGGTCCACACCCCAGGGATTGGTGCCAGGCCGGCGTAAGCGTGTCACCCCCTTCATTCCCGGCTGTTCCTGGCCGGTGGCGGCCTCCTCCAGGCGAACTCAGGTGATTTCCGCACCAGTTGCTCCCCCCGCTGGCAGCACTCTCCCCCCAGCGGGGGGCTGCCCCAGCCGTGCGGCGCGGTAGCACCATCCGCAGCGCCCCGGGGCTAGGCAGAGAGCGGCGCCGTGTGGGCTGGATAGGCGGCACCGGATGGAATAGGGTGACGCCTCAGGGGTACCCTGGGGTGCAGACCTGGGGACGAGCGGTTGTGGAAGGCTAGGAGACACGGCAGTCGCCGTGCGCTACTCAGTACGTATTATTCTCTAAAAGAAAGGCCGTCATGCCTCAGAGGCATGGGGAGCAGGCGGAAGCAGCGCTGTCCCAGTGCTGACGATGGCTCAGGAGCTCGGCAACCCGACGAAGCGCTGGAAGATATACGAGATCATGGGCGAATTGTATGAGTGGCAGACTGACGGGGAGCACGCCCGAGCAGCCTACCAGAGTGCCATGGATGTCCTCAACGTGGTGGCAGAGCGGTGACAAGACTAGGAACTCACACGCACCTTTCTCGCCGCGCCACGGGTGCAAGAGATCCGGGAGCGCCTGGCCCATACAGGCGCAGGGAGACCTTGAGATGAGCAGCGAACCTACTGTCCACACGTCTACCTGGCTCAACCCGGCTCTGTTAGCCGAGCATCCAGAATTGGCTGTGTTGGCGCTGGACCTACCCGACAGCGACGGGGAACCCATGGAAAACGAGCGCGAGATATTCCAGATAGATCTTACGTACAAAACTCTCGAGCAGTACTGGCACGACCGACAGGATTTTTACATGGGCGGCAATATGTTTGTGTACTACAGTGCCCAGCAGGCCCGCCAAATTTTGGCCGAAGAGGCTGAGCCGGCGCGCCCACGTCGAGCCTTTCGTGGCCCAGACCTGTTTGTGGTCCTGGATGTGGATGGGAGCTTTCGGCGGCAGAAGTGGGTGGTGTGGGACGAAGGGGGACGCTACCCCGATGTGATTTTCGAGTTCCTGTCCCCTTCCACGCGCCGGGCCGATCAGACGACAAAGAAGACGCTGTACGAACAGATCTTCAAGACCCGTGAGTATTATTGGTATGATCCCTTTGAGCCACGTGCGTTGCAGGGCTGGCAACTCCACCCGGTCAGCGGGTATCAGGCCATGACACCCGATGCCCGTGGCTGGATATGGAGCCCGGCACTGCAGCTGTGGATTGGCCGCTGGGATGGCATCTACCGCCGTGATCAGACCACCTGGCTGCGGTTCTACGATGCAGAAGACCGCCTGGTCTTGACCTCCGAGGAGATGGCGGAGCAACGTGCCGAGACCGCCGAGCAGCGCGCCGAGACCGCCGAGCAGCAGGCCGCAGCGATGCGGGCTCGTGTCGAAGCCGCTGAAGCGGAACTGGCCAGGCTACGGGGAGAGCGTTGAGAATATCTTACACTTCGCAAGCGCCACGCTTTTGTATACGCCAGAGCGGCACGATGATGGCGCCGCTGCCCCCAGCGCACCCACGCCCCCTCTCTGCCGTGGTCTCGACGCGCCAGGGCAACACCCCGTCCACGAGCCTCCGCAGCGGGGCTCTGGTCAGGACGGACGCGTGTGTGCCCCACAAACGGCGTGTGACGCCCCATCACAAGCCATGCGCCAGCATAGTCCTCAGCAAGGAGGGTGCCCCCAGGGCTCTTGCCGGACGGCATCATGAGCCATCCCCCACGCCGCGTTGCTTGCTTCCCCACACGGCGCCACGGCCCAACGCACGCCACGGAGCCCGAGCAAGGTCCTTACTTCCCTACATATTTGACAATTATCTCACATCCTAATATATTTCCATCGAAACTAGGGAGGGTTTTATATTACTGGATGCACTGATGGATAATTTCAGCCGAATAAAGCGAAGCCTCGCGGAGAATATTTTGCTGGCTGTGGAGTGTATGATACGAGGCGCAAGGTGCAACAGCAGCAAGATTGTCTGAGAACTATGTCTTCTGAATGGGAAGAGTTTCAAGACCAACGATATGTTGTGGTATCGCCTGCTAGATCATCAACATTTCCAGGTAGATGATCGTTTCTGGAGGTATTATATCACGTCTGTTTTGCAGATATTGATCGAACAATGCGACATCATCAAAGATAAAAAAAGTCCTTATACAGGTTGACTTCACTAGTGACCGAGATGATTTATCAATATTATGCGTATCAGTGCTACTCGGCGGGCAGGCGATTCCGCTCTATTTTTCCATGCACAACTATCCAAGCGGTTTTGATAGAGAGAAATCAAAAATTAAGAAATATGACCGATGCAAGAGGATGTTATTTTTAAGCTGCTTTGCGTATAGTATCTTGGTGTTGCTGGGCAAGTTTGTGCAAGAAAAACTCCCCGGCATTAAAAAAATTTCCCAATATGTACAAACCTTTTCATAGCGTCTTCCAGCTTGGCTTTCTTGCCATTCCTTGCTACTAACAACAAGCCTATACAATCTTAAAAACGTTCCTTGCTGGTCTACTACACACTGTCAAGATGAATATGTAGGGGAGTAAGGCCCCTGCCCCGGTAACCCCTCCGTCACAGCGGCGTCGCCTCCAGCGTGTCATCGAGGGAGAGCCGCAGACAGCACGCCATACGGTGGTCCGCAAACGGCAGTGCCGGGGGCAAGGTCGTCAGACACGCGGCGTTGGCCGAGGCACAGCGCGGCGCAAAGCTACAGTCTGGGGGTAAGACGCAGAGCAGGCGGCACACCGGGGATGGCCTCAAGGCGCGTGCCACGCGTGTGTCCGACAATGGTTGAGGACAGCATCGCGGCCGTATACGGGGGGAAGGGACGCTAGAGCACGGCCTCGACGCGGCCCGTCTCCACGATGCGTCCGGCGTACATCACCGCCATGGTGTCGGCGATCTCCGCGGCCACGCCTAGGTCGTGGGCCACGAACATGACGCCCATGCCCAACGCTGCCTGCAAGTGCCGCAAGAGAATCAACACTGGCCTCTGCACCCTGGCGTCCAGGGCGGTTGTCGGCTCGTCGGCCAGGAGCAACCTGGGGCGGCAGGACATGGCCGGGGCAATCATGGCGCGCTGCCGTAGCCCGCCAGACAGTTCATGCGGATAGGCCGCGAGACGGCGTTGTGCCGACGGCACTTTGACCAGGTTGAGCAAGTCGAAGGCGCGCTGGTACCCTGCACGATAGCTACAGCCCTCATGCCGCACACCATGCAGGGATATGGGCAAGTGCGGCATGACCTGGGCACAGACCGCGTGCGCCTGGGCACAGCGGGTGCGAAAGCGACAGCCCGCAGGGGGCGCGATGGGATTGGGTGGGGCGCCCAGCCGCGGTGGCTCGGTCATGCGCACCTGCGGGTCCATGGATTTGTAGGCTCCGGTGCCGGAAGGACTCTTCTGGTAGGCGGCGCAATCGTAGTTGAGAGCCTCCAGTCGCCTATAAGGAGAGACGCCGCAGAGCAGGCCGTTGAGCAAACCGTGTGGTTCAGAATTGCACCCCACGCGTGAGCGCCCCATCAATCACGAGATTGGTGCCGGTCACAAAACTGGCGGCGGGGCTGGCCAGAAAGACGACGCCGTTGGCCATTTCTGGCGGCGTGCCCATGCGCCCAGTCGGATTGAGCGCACGGATGCCATGATACCCCTTCAGCGTTCGACATGGGCTGGGAGTCAGCTTTGCTCCCTCGTCTCATGGATGGCCTCCCTCTGTATCGATGCTCGGCTTGCTCGTGGTCTATGGCACAATAGGTATAGGAAATTCCAACGGCCCTGCCGCTCGCCAGGCTTCACCGCGCCCGCGCACCGCGGCGGGAAGCAGCAGCCCCGCGCTGTCGGGCACGGAGAGGACGGAAGCTGGAGACGGGCAGCCGGCGCTGCTGCCGGAGGACTCACATAGCGTGGATCGGTCGTTTCTCCTTCCGTAGCAGGCCAGCCATAATTGGCCCCACGGATGCCTCTGTTGATCTCTTCCCAGGAGTTTTGTCCGACATCATTGATAAAGAGCACGCTAGTGCTGGGTTGGAAGGCAAATGTGAACGGATTGCGTAACCCAAGAGCCCAGATGGCTCGATTCTTCCCCGTTGCCGTGTTAAAGAACGGGTTATCAATGGGGATGGTGCCATTCGCGTTGATCCGCAATATTTTGCCCAGCAGGTTACTCAACGTCCGGGCGTTTGACGGTGTCGCATTTTCCCCAACGGCGATGTAGAGTTTACCATCGCGGCCAAAATGAATGGCGCCGCCATTGTGATTTGCTGCACTGGTGAGGTCGTCGAAGTCCAGCAACACGACTTCACTGCCAGGAACTGCCACGTCCCCGCTGGCAGTGAAGCGACTCACGCGATTATGAATGGTTGGAGTTGTCGCTGTATAGTAGATATACACAAACTGGTTACTGGCGCAATGGGGGTCCAGGGCCACCCCGAGCAATCCACGTTCCCCCTGGTCTTCACCGTGACACTTACAAAGGGTGTCGTCAGCAATGTCCCATCCTTGATGATCCGCAGACTTCCTCCTTGTTCACAAATGAACAACCGTCCATCCGGGGCAAACGTCATGGCCGTTGGGCGGGTGAGATTGGCAGCGACAAGGGATTCTGTAAACCCAGGCAGTAGTGTTGTCGCAGCAGCCGCTATAGCCAGTAGATGTATAGGGAAGTAGACGAGAAGCAGCAGAGGCCACCACCAGGGTCGATGAGTGGCACGCATAGCGTGGGTCACCACGGACAGGAACTATTGGCAAAGAGAGCGTCTGTGCGGCATGGGGTTGTCCTCCGGGTTTGTTGACATTCACAGAGACAAACAATGCTGATCAACGGCATTGCCTGCGCCATGGCCTTCACATCTTTGGTACTATAACATGAGGTTGTCTGCTAAAACACCTTTCTACCCGTGCACGGTATGTGCTGTCGCTCTTGGAGACGCAGATCGCAACGCCAACAGAAGCCACCAGCCCCTGGTGGCAAAGGGATTGTCATAGGGATGCGTGCTGAGGGAGCGCAATCATGAGTGTTGTTATGGATGGAGCGCAATAATGAGCCTACCTCTGCAAACCGCGGTAATGCCCGGAGAGTACGTGCTGTCGCAGATCCTTGCGTATACCCTGGTGGATGATGGCATATTTCCCAACAACGCCACGCTACCATTGACTATCTATCGCGAGGCGGTGGATAGGACACAAGGTGATGACGCTGTCGCCTTTGAAACGCTCTTTGCGGCGCACCACTGGCCACCGGCGTGGCGCTATGGCATTTTTGCCTATCACCATTATCACAGTACGGCCCATGAGGTACTGGGGGTGTTTCGTGGCCGTGCCACCATCCAGTTCGGCGGTAAACACGGCATCGTACTGGATGTCCAGGCCGGAGATGCAGTGGTCATTCCGGCTGGGGTTGCCCATAAAAGTCTGCGAGCCAGTCGGGATTTTTGTGCGGTGGGAGCCTATCCAGCAGGGCAGCAGTGGGATAGCTGCACGGGCAAGCCGAGTGAGCGCCCCCGCACGGACCGCAACATTGCCAGGGTGCCGCTTCCGCAGGCCGATCCGCTGTATGGCCCGCAGGGGCCACTCATGCAGTATTGGTCTCCAGGGGTAGGAGAGTGACTCCCTTACCTAGGCCCCTTTATCAAAACCGTAATCGCGTTCGACTTTGCAGATACGTACGCGATAGCTCTTATACCACTTGACTTTCCCCATACGCTGGACTTCCAGGTGCTCCACCTGTTGCTTCCAGGCCAGCACTGCTTCCGGGCTACTCCAATACGACACGCCAATGCTGAACTGCTGGTCACCCGTGGCTTCTACCCCCAAGAAGCCTGGCTGACTGGCGGCAAGTTCTAGCATACGCTGTGTGCAGGCGTCGTAGCCTTCGACAACGTCTGTACGGACGGCGGAGAAAATGGCAGCATAATATGGTGGATTGGGGGTTGCAGCATACTCTGACATCAACAGTGCTCCCGATATAAGGGTAACAAAAACGTGGCGAGGACTTACACCACGGACACCTAATGCCCCTGGCGCACAAAATCCGCGATGCGTTCGCCAATCATCATGGTGGTGACATTGGTATTGGCGCGAATACAGTCCGGCATGATCGAGGCATCGACAACCCGTAGATTTTGCAGGCCATGTACCTTGCCATACTGGTCGACCACTGCCATGGGATCAGAGGCGGGTCCCATTTTACAGGTGCCAGAGATGTGCTGCCCTGTCGTGACTTCACGGAGCAGATATTCATTCAGCGCTTCATCACTCGCCAGTTCAGCATCAGTAGGCTCGACACGCTCGGCAATGATCCGCCGAAAATCCTCGTGATCGGCCAGCTTCACACCCAAGCGCACCATTTCGCGCATACGTCGACGATCAAATTCATCCTGGAGGTAGCGATAGTCCAGGAACGGTTGCACGTTGACATCCGCTGACTGCAAGCGGAGTTCTCCGGCGCTCATGGCCAGGTCGAGAACGCCCAGCATGCGGATGCCCAGCGGTGCCATGCGCTCACCACCACGGTCGACACGGTCGGTGGCAAAAGACTGCATAAAGATCATCAAGTCGTTGCGCAGATGCGAACCCTGGGCTGTCCAGCGCAAAGCCATCTGGATACGTGGGGCAAAGCCATCCAGAAGATGCTCTGGTTTGGTGCGCCAGGTGATGTAGATGATGGGATGGTCACGCAAATTCTGACCAACGCCGGGTAGGTGGTGCACCATCGGGATGCCAAAGTTCCGTAACTGTTCTTGGGGGCCAACCCCGGACAACATGAGCAGGTGCGGCGACCCAATGGCGCCAGAGCTGAGGATGATTTCGTTGCCTTCGACAATAAAACGTTGGCCGCCGCTTGCAATCTCAACGCCCACGACTTTTTTGCCATCAAAAAGAAGGCGATGCACCATGCAATTGGGCCGAATCGTCAAATTTAAGCGATGCCGTGTCTGATTCAAATAGCCCAGCGCCGTACTCCAACGAATACCGTTTGGATTGTTGCAGGGCACAGGGCCAATGCCGGTGGCATCCGGGTGGTTGTGATCCGGGCTCTCTGGAAAACCAGCTTGCCGGCAGGCAGCGTAGAAGGCTTTCTGATCAGGTAACCATTGTTCCGGTTTAAAACGATGCGCGACAATTGGACCGTCCTTGCCGTGAAAGTCATTATCGCCGAAGTCAGTATCGGTCTCGAGCTTGCGAAAGTACTGGAAGCAATTTTCAAAATGCCACTGGTCGTTCCCCTGGGCGGCCCAGGCGTCGTAATCTTCCGGTACCCCACGCAGAAACACCTGGCCGTTTATGGCGCTCGAACCACCGGTGACCTTGCCGCGTGGCACCATCATGATGGGCGCCTTGTCGGTGGGTTTGCCGACAAATTGCCAGTTGTGATCGCTCACCATAATATCCGTGGCAGTGGCATAACCATGTTTGACCTCATCCGGTAACTGATCAATCGTTGGATAGTCCGGTCCAGCCTCGATGAGGAGGACCGAACGATGCGTGTCTTCGCTCAAACGAGTCGCCATAATGGCCCCAGCTGAACCAGCCCCGAGCACAATGTGATCGTATTTCATGCTATGCTCCTCTGGAGAACGATGTCAGGAGTCGGGCTTTAGCCCGACAATGCACTGCGATCTCCCATACCGTAGCTGGGCATCATAATGCGTGGTCGTAGCAAGTGTCAATATGCTGCCAGTACTCGCGCTCACCGCCAGCGTGGTACGCGCTGGGCCAGGCGGCGAAATCCCAGCTCAGCAAAGAGTGTGGTACATGCGGTTCGCTCGGCGCCCTGATAGGCCAGGGCAGGGAGATGACAGGTGACAGGCGTGTCCAGGGCAATGGTGGCTAAGCGTTTGGACAAAAAGGCCAGGCCTCGTCCTGCCTCCAATTTCTGACGCACTGTTTTGGCCTGGCGCAGCGGCAGTGCTGCAACGTGGTCCAGATCAGCATACAGGGCTTCCATGCTAGCGAAGGTTTGCAACAAAGCGATGGCCGTCTTGCTGCCCATGCCTTTCACACCGGGCGAGCATCCCCTTCCCTGATCCGTTCAAGACGCCAGACAAGACACGTATCCACATTGCAGGCCTCGGCTATGTCCGGTTCCATGCCCAAGACCTCCCGGCAGGACGGCTCAAAAGTGGCCGGATCGTCAAGCGGGCCTCTGGCTGGTATCTCTGCCTGTTCATTGACGCACCGCCTCAGGCCATTGCGCATGCGGCTGATGGCGAGATAGGCATTGATCCAGGCTTTCAGAGCCTCCTCACTTTCTCTACGGGCGAGAAGGTTGCTCACCCGCATGAACTCCACCACACCGCACACCGGCTTGCGCAAGCGCAACGTGGTGGACGGACACATCTGAGCGCCAGGTTGCACGAGCGCCTGGCCAACCAGCGCAAGGATCGTAACCATAAATTGTCTCGCCGTCTTGTCGCCGCCAACCAGGTGATTGTCTGGTCCAAGGATAACGACAAGGGGCTGGCCCGTGCGTTTGGGAAGAGCGTCGCCAGTGCGGCCCACGCTCAACTGCGTGGCATGCTCGCCTCCAAGTGCCCTGCAAGCGGTAGGCAGTACCTCGCAGTCCCGTCGCGTTTTTCCACCAAGACCTGCGCAGCATGTGGGAGCCTGTCCGGTCCCACTGGCTATGCGGGCTTGTCAGTCAGGCAGTGGAGGTGTGCTGATTGTGGCTCAGCGCATGACCGTGATGTGCATGCGGCCATCAACACGCTGCATGCCGGGGTCGGAATGCCCCTCGAACGCCGTCGCAAGACGGCTCCCGGAATCCCCTGGCTTGAGCCATGGGGAGGTTCAAGATATCTTACACTCAGAAAGAGCCACGCTGATGGAATCCGCAGTACATATCGGACAGCTCGTAGAGGCCATCTGGCAACTATGGTGCGCTGTCGATGCGGGATCACGTAGTGTCGATGCGGTGCTGTCATGACGCATGAGGGGGCAACATCAGCGCCAGGTTACGCTCGCAGTACGTGTTATAGCAAGGGCGCAGCTCCGTTCCCTCTCCCCGAGGAGAGGGAACGGAACGCCCTATAGTACAAGGGGGTCTCCCTTATCCCGGCGCCGATGGGGTGCACCGATGGGAGAAAATTTTCCGATACGTTTCCCACCACCAGCCCTTCAAGCAACCGCAAGGCATTGTGTTTCAACGAGGCAAGAAATTCCCAGATACTGTGCAATTTGTTGATCCCGTGGCCCGACCACCCACCATGGGACTCAGAGGCTGTGCTCAGACCTTACAGATGGTCAGAGAAACTGACCGCCGCCTAGAGGGCACACGACGTGTAGACCGTCAGCCCCGGCAATGGCCCACGCTTCGTATGCCGCCTCTGGTTTGACAGAGAGCGCCTCCCCGTCTGCAAAATGCACTGCAAGACATCCGTCCTTGTGCACCCTTGCCGAAGCGACAGCCTCCATCGAAACTCCATCCACACCTCAACCAGACTGCACACTTCTCGGTGCCCCAGGCGCTACAGTTACCGCAGCATACGACGGGCGCCGCGGAGACCGTCTCCCGGACGCCCAGGAGCCACAGGTGGATCGCCCAGCGCTGGGCACGAAGGAGTACCCCGATGTTCACGATCTCCCGTTCCTCAATCCAACGCGCCCTGCAGTACCTGGCGGGCGTGACGCTGGGCAGTCTCCTGCTGCTGGGCGCGCCCGCCATGGCCCAGACGCGGCCCTCGCTCAGCCAACTGCACCAACAGCTTGAGGCCCTGCAGCAGCAGGTCACCGCGCAGCACACGACCATTACGGCGCAGCAGACGGCCCTCATGGCGCAGCAGACGACCATCACGGCGCAGCAGACGACCATCACGACCCTGACCACCCGGCTGGGGCTGGTCGAGGCCAACCCGGCGCTCGCCCTGGGCCCGTATGTTAGCGTCGAGCTGAGCCCGCTCGACGGGCTCCCCGGGCCCCATATCCTGTGGAGCGGCGCCAACCTGCACGTGCGCAGCGGCTCCGGCGCTACGGATGGCGTGCTCACCGGGCAGGGCAATCTGCTGGTGGGCTATAACGAGAACAGTAGTGGCGCCGGCTCCCACAATATCATCGTGGGCCAGGGGCACACGTTTACGAGCTTTGGTGGGCTGGTCGCCGGAGACTTCAACACCATCAGCGCCCCGTACGCGTCCGTGACCGGGGGCCAGGGGAACGCCGCCAGCGGTCTCAGGGCCAGCGTCAGCGGCGGCTTCGACAATAGCGCCAGCGGCGACGGTTCCAGCGTCAGCGGCGGGCGGGGCAACCGGGCCAGTGGGGTGACGGCGAGCGCCGGCGGGGGGGATAGCAACGAGGCCAGGCATACCAGCGCCAGTGTGCACGGCGGCTTTGCCAACCTGGCCAGCGGCGAAGGGTCCAGCATCAGTGGCGGGCAACAAAACATCAGCAGCGGCCAGAATGCCCACATCAGTGGCGGGCAACAAAACATCAGCAGTGGCCCGAATGCCAGCGTCAGCGGCGGGCAACGAAACACCAGCAGTGGCCTGAATGCCAGCATCAGCGGCGGCACGAACAATGGGGCCAGCGGCGACTTTGCCAGCATCAGCGGCGGGCAACGAAACACCAGCAGTGGCCTGAATGCCAGCATCAGCGGCGGCACGAACAATGGGGCCAGCGGCGACTTTGCCAGCGTCAGCGGCGGCTGGTTCAGCCTGGCCAGCGGCGAAGGGGCCAGCGTCAGCGGCGGATTTGCCAACCTGGCCAGCGGCGAAGGGGCCAGCGTCAGTAGCGGCAACGCCAACACGGCCAGCGGCGTGAATGCCAGCGTCAGCGGCGGATTCTTTAACACCGCCAGTGGCGAGACCTCCACGGTAAGTGGTGGCGTGGCTCGCAGCGCCCTGGCGACCTATGACTGGGTAGCAGGGGGGCTGTTCCAGACCCAGTAGCGCGCGGTGCGCCCGTACCCGGTGACGCGGGACAGCCGGCTGGATACCTTCGTTCCCGCGGCCACCGGCGGGGCACAGCGCACAGCCACCGGTGTGACTAACTGGGGCGGCGGCGGGAGCGCTGGGGGGCGCGCGGCCAGACCGTGTAGGCTTCCTGGCCCCCTGGCTCGCGTCCCGACAGCACCACACGCCAACGAAACTCCATGCAAACCTCAACCAGACTTCACACTGCTCGGCGCCCCGCGCGATACAGTTACCACAACACACGACGGGCGCCGCGGAGACCGTCTCCCGGACGCCCAGGAGCCACAGGTGGATCGCCCAGCGCTGGGCACGAAGGAGTACCCCGATGTTCACGATCTCCCGTACCTTGATCCAACGCTGCCTGCAGTCCCTGGCGGGCGTGACGCTGGGCAGTCTCCTGCTGCTGGGCTCGCCCGCCCAGGCCCAGCCGCGGCCCTCGCTCAGCCAACTGCACCAACAGCTTGAGGCCCTGCAGCAGCAGGTCACCGCGCAGCACACGACCATTACGGCGCAGCAGACGGCCCTCATGGCGCAGCAGACGACCATCACCAACCTGACCACCCGCTT
>SXND01000172.1 GCA_005777235.1 Pseudomonadota bacterium | reverse complement strand
TCCATTGCCCTCAGGCAAGTCTCTTGATGCCAACGCTCATCACGCGACCATAGTTCTGATAGACTCAACAGTTTCCATTGCCCTCAGGCAAGTCTCTTGATGCCAACGATAAGAAGCGGCGCGAGGACGAAATGCGCCGTCAGTTTCCATTGCCCTCAGGCAAGTCTCTTGATGCCAACGTTGCGAAGCAACATGCGTACGCACTCCGCCTCGAGTTTCCATTGCCCTCAGGCAAGTCTCTTGATGCCAACGTAGATGGTCAGTCCTCCCGCCTCCAAGAGGCAGAGTTTCCATTGCCCTCAGGCAAGTCTCTTGATGCCAACGAAGGCTGGTTCGCCATCCCCAACTGGATGAATCGTTTCCATTGCCCTCAGGCAAGTCTCTTGATGCCAACCCTTGCCCCCTGGCGGCCTTCAAAAACAACAGCTTGGAAGGCCATTTTCGCACACCTCGGGTTTTCCACAGCCTGTCAGGCTGTGGAAAACCTCTAACGCCTTATAATCCACACACCTACATCTCATTTGCACAAAAACCCTCCCAATACTCTGTTTTTATTGCCCATACGGCTTCTCAAATCCCACAACGACGGCAACCCGCGGTGGTGTACGCCAGACAAAAAACTTGCCGCAGCTCTATCTCTTTGATTTTTTGTGCCATCCAGGAAATGCTCACGAGTCATATTGTGGACTTTTTCTATGAAGTCATTGAAAATGTTGACCTTACGCTGATACGAGATCATTGGAGTCCTCTGCAAGCTGTATGTGCCTACTCTAACAGAGGTTACGCCACACTACCAGCAGAAATTGACGGCGCCTTGCTGCTCTCGTCAGGACCATGCCTCAGCATGTATTCCGAGGACTCGCAGAGGCCCCCATAATGGTGCCGCGCGGCAGGAGGCCGGCAGGCGCCTACCGAGCGAACGCCAACGCGCCTACCTCCGGCGTGTCCTGGTGGGCCTGCGAGAGACAACGCACCTGGCCCATACCCATCGTCGTTTTGTAGCCCACCCCAGTGAAAAAGGCGGCCTCCAGCAACAACTGCATGCCCCGCAACACCTCGACGGCGCGGCGGCGCGGCAGGCCAAAGGTGCAGGAACCGACAAAGCCCACCTGGCGATAGTGACCGAAATCGCCCATTTGGGTGTGCAACGTATAGCGCAGGAGGTCCAGCTCCGTGCTCAGCAGCGGCAGCAGGCCTGGCGGCAGGGTGAGCGGGGTAAAGGCGTGCCAGCCTTCCCACAGCGAGGAAAACAGCAAGCGCGGCAGGGGCAGCACAAGATTGCGCCCCTGGGAGCGAAACACGGTGGGCGAGGCGAATTCCACCGTGGCCTGCGCAGCTGGGGGCTCTGCCGTGGCGCGGTTATACAGGTGTGCGTAGCTACTCTGTCCGGCCCAGGCGTGCTCCTGGGGCTGCGTGGCAACGGTCAGGAGCTCGAACTCCACCTGGAACAGGCGCACCAGCGCCGGCGGAGCGGCGGCGAGGGCCAGGAGCAGCGCCGAGAGGTCGGCGTGCAGGCTGGTGACACGCAGCCAGTAGGTGTGTGCCGGATCCACGATGGCCGACGGGCCCTGGCGGGTGAACATGCCTTGTAGGGGCGAGGTGGTAAAGGGCTTGCGGCGCTCCTGCCCATGCAACCAGGCCGCCAGGGACGGCGCGTGCTGTTGCACCAGGCGCAGGAACCAGGCGTGGATGGCCTTACCCTGCGTCAGCGGCAGGGTGCCAGCGGCACGGGGGCGCAGGATGAAGACGGTGCTGAGTAACATGATGATGCTCCTGGCGTTCATGGTGATAGTTGGTCATGAGAGTGATGTCGGTGTGGAGGCAAGCTCGGCGGCTCTCCCTCTGATGTCATCACTAGACTGCGTGGCGCAGTGGCTACACCAGGGCACCACTCCGGGGAGTGCGGGTGTCCCATCCGCTCCAGAAGCGACCAAGATGGCTACCGGAGGCGGATCGTACACGCAAGAGTCAGTTCTTGACCCCTAGCATAGATGTAGCCATAATGGCTACATCTATGCGCATCATCAAGCCCACACGCCTGAAAGAATACTGGACACAACATCCACAGGCCAAACCATCGTTGGAGCAGTGGCTGATGCGTACCAAAGCGGCCCAGTGGTCCAATATGGCGGACCTGCGTCAGACATTCCCCAGCGCCGATCCAGTGCGAGTCATCAGTGGTCGGACCGTTGTGGTGTTTAATGTGGCTGGCAATCGGCATCGGCTGCTGACGGCGATTCATTACAACCTGGGGAAAGTCTTTGTGCTCCGTCTGTTGACCCATGCCGAGTACAGTAGAGACACGTGGAAGGACGAGCTATGAGCCAGGGACAGGATCACCAGAGGACACTCGTAAGACCTCAAGACCTGCCGCAGACCTACGCGCAGCTCCTCACCTTGCATCCCCTCCGCCCGATCCACAACGTGGTCGAACTGGCGCACGCCACCACGATTATCGACCTCCTGGCAGGGCACGATTTGAATGCCGATCAGGAAGATTATCTCGACGTGCTTTCCACGCTCGTTGCCGCCTACGAGGAAGCCCATGACCCGATGGACGCGCCAGCGGTGTGCGGCCTAGAGGCCCTACGCGCGTTGCTGGCTGAGCACGGTATGCGTGCCGCAGATCTCGCCCGTGTGCTCGGGGTGCATCGTAGCATGGGGTCAAAACTCCTCAAAGGCGAGCGTGCCCTCACCACACGCCATCTGCAGATACTCAGTGCGCGGTTCAAAGTCCATGCGGATCTCTTTCTGGCGCGCTCGACCTCTGGGGCAGCATGCCGAGAGGGCTAGGGCCTGGGACATCGCCGCACGGGGACCAACGGCATACGGGGAGTCAGCAGGACGACGACGGATGTGCCGCCACCATGACAGGCACAAGCGGGCCTCTACGCTACTTCCCCTGCTCACTTCTCACCTCCCAGACAATACGTTCGGGGGGCATGCGGATGCCGTAGCGTAAGGCACCGCGTTCGCCGCTGGTGGTGATCTGGTAGCGCTCGGGGAGGCGCTGCGCATCGCATTTACGTTTGATGCGCGAGATGGTTTCGCTAAAGGTGCGGGTGGCGTGTTCGCGGTCGGTAGGGCGCGTACTGGCCAATTGTGGCACCAGGGCCTGGAGGAACCGAAAGCGCGGCACGTTGTCGTAGTCCTCCAGACCCCACTCGCGGCCGCGGGCGGCGGTGATGCGGCGAAAGACGGTATCGAGATCCGCCTGAGTAATTTCTGGCAATTGCACAAACCCCAGCGCGCCGCGCTGGGTCTCACGCATGTAGGCCAGCAGGGCATAGATAAACAACTCGCGCTCGGCCAGGGTGATGGTGCGGTTGACCACGGCCAGGGTTTTGCGCCGGGCATCCAGGCGCAGGGTATGGCCGGAATCGAGCAAATCGAGATCGTCCTGGGCCTGCTGCACGACGTCGCTGTAGCTGCTGCCGTTGTCAGGCCACCAGGCGGAGCGCACGCCCTGGAGGCGAATAAACGGAATGTCGGCCAGGTGAATTTTGGCGTCGGCGGTGGAGAGGTGCTTGACGACCTGCCCGGTGCGGTCTTTGACCTCGATCTGACGTGGCGTCGGCGGGATGTAGAAAAACTCCGGCAGGGTCTCAAAGGCCTCGCTGACCAGGACGTGCGACAGCCGGTCCTGGGCCCGTCCGAACAGTTGCATGGCGGTGGTGAGATAAATGCTCATGGTTTTGCGCCCGCCGGCGGCGGAGGCGTACAGCGTCGTGTGGGGTTGGCGCGTCAGCTCCCGGACCATGGCGCAGATCTGATTGGCGGCGCAGGTGTTGTCTTCCACGGAGCGGATGTCGGGCAGCAGGCGTCCATCGGTGCTGTGCAGGAGCTGGATGGTGGTCTCGTCAAAGAGGATGCTGCCCGGGTCGAGGCCGTAATCACGACAGAAGGCGAAGAAGTGCCCGTGGGTGGGATCGAGCAAGGTCTGGCGGATGCGGTCGCGGCCGCTGAGGGTGGTGATGACACGGATCTCGTCCAGGCGCACGCCGTGGTGTTGTGTCAGGGCGTAGAGCGTTTCGGTGATGATTTGCGGGGTCAGGCCGGCCACGCACAGGAGAATGTGCCGGGGCGCGGCAGTGGTTGGGTGTTGCGACATAGCGTGTTGCCTTTCTGTGCGTGTGGTCGCGCAGAGGGTGCGTGTTCAGAGTGCATGGTCCTGGTTTTAGGCCTGTGTGGTTGCTGGAACCTCCTGCGGCGGCGAGACCATACCCCAGGTGAGCACCACTTCCACCGGATTAAGAGGTCTTAAAGCCCGTAAGTGCTCATCGAACACTGCAGGCGTGTATTGCAAGGCGCGCTGCTCGTCCAGGCAGGCGAGCACGGAGCCCACCGAGGCCATGGCCGTCATGCCGGTAAAATCGACAATGACGTCCGATGGCGCGAGTCCAGTCGGGAGCTGCTGGTAGATCGCCTCGACTTTGTGGCGACATTCGAACAGATCGTAGACATCGTTCAGTAACACCAGAGTTGCTTGTTTCCCCTCGGCCTGCAGTTCGTCTTTGAGCTGCGTGGCAATGGGTAGACTTTGCGCCGAGCACACCAACCAGCACCACTCCAACGTCTCGTGATGCCAGGCTATCGCCCGCTGTGCGGTGGGGGCGTTACTGACCAGAAGAATGAGCCCACGGCGATAGCGGGGCTCTTGCTTGTCAGCCAGAGGCGGATCATGGTGGAAGCGCTGAGCCAGATGCCCGAGCATCGCCGCGACCCCGACCAACACAAAGCCAGCACCCACGATGATGCCCAGCATCGTGATGGTTGTGGTGCCAAGCCAATTCGTCAACACCTGATATACGGCATTGCCGAGTACTCCGAGGGCAATGCCACCAATGAGAAAGGTGAGCAGTGTCTGCGGGGCGGTCAAGAGTTGCATGCCACTGCTGAAGAAGCGCTGTGGTCGCATGGATTGGGTCTCCTATGAGTTGTGGGCACGAGGCCTGTTGCTAAGATACCTTGTCAGCCTACCGTAGGGGATTACGGAGGAGGAACGTCATGCCGAGCCTCAGCGTCGTCCTCCACGGACAGGCCCCGGGTCGCGGCGTCCCGGTGAACCTCCTGGCCGGGGGGCAGGGCCACGATCGTGGTCTTCCAGGATAGGCAGGCCAGGGTCGGTGGCCAGATCGGCCAGGGCATACTGCGGTCCGTTTTGCCGGGCATTTTCCACAAACCACTTAAACGATTCGCCAGCCGGGTTGGGGTGTGGATGCCCCGTGGTACCGGCGGCGCGGGTGCGCGGGTAGTGCGTGGGCCGGTGGTCGTCAAAGCCTTGTGCGGCCCGGAGGAAGGCGACGATAAACGGCGTCTGGGCAAAAGGTGCCCCATACGCCTGCTGCACGGCCTCCTGGTAGGCGGTGACGCAGGGGCTCAGGTCGCAGGCGGGAGCGGGTTCAGGATCCAGGGAGCTGTAGTAGGCTTGCCAGTCCGTGCCCTGGCGGATGTCAGACGCGGTGGTATCTAGGACTAGGCGCACGCTGCCAAAGCCCAGGGGTTTGCCGCCGCCAAGGCGGTGGTAATGGCCATCGCATAGTTGCAGCAGCCATATCAGGGCGCCGAGTTCGACGGCGGAGAGATTCAGCACGTGCAGGTCACAGGTGAACGTGGCGCCTGGCCGCACCCAGCCGAGGATGGAGCGGTTTTGGTCGTCGCGCACGTCCTGGCTCTCCGGGCGTCGGTATTCCTGGAAAAATGGCGCGGTGTCCGGGCGCTGCGTGCGATCTTCGGTTGGGTTCTCCCAATAGCCAGCGGGCAAGCCCTGATGGTGTGGGTAGACTTTGCGCCCGCGCAGGCCTTTGCCGGTCTGATACCCGGCGGCTTCTGGGGTGAGACGATTGTCCTGGGCCTCTCCCCGGTTGTTGTCGGCGACGTAGAAGCGCGTTTGCTGGGGTTTGGGCTGGCCGAGGATGGCCAGGGGCACGCCAGGCTCGGGGAAAAAGACCACGGCATCGTCCGTGGTACAGGTGATGGGGCTCAGACGCAGTTGGCCGCGATAGGCGCCTGGGCCACGCTGATTCACCCAGCCAAAGACGCGCTCGGCTGGGGATAACGTCAGGGGGTGATCCTTGCAGGGCTCGGTTGGCGCCAGGGACGGATGGAGCAAGGACGCGGGGCTGACGGGAAATAAGCGCCGCGAGATGGTGACCGGCAGCACAGCGTGGATGCCGGAGCGCACGTCATCCGGGCGCTTGAAGACGAGGTAGCACAGCGTGCCGTCGCGTAGCTCCTGCTCTTCGGCTTCCTGCCTGTAGATGTGGCGCGACCAGCCGGTGCGGCCCGGTGCATCGCCGAGATAGTGCTGTCGCTCCTCTGCACGCTGCTCCCGCTTGTCGAGATCGCGCCGATGGATCTCCTGGTAATTCGCGATGAGTTCCCGCCACAACTTGCGATGCTCCTCGGTCACCGGGATGAGCCCATCCTGCGTGCCTTCCAGAAAGACCCGTTCGTAGCGCTTGCCGCGAATATTTGGGCCGGTGACGCAGACCCAGCCGCGTTGCCGGGCGCGGGACGTCTCCGGCGGAGCGGCGGCGTTGCGGTCGCGCCGCTCAATGCTGCGCACCGCCCCTTGCACGACCTCAACCCAGACAGCCTCGCCGTGCTGCGGCAACTCCCGTGATGGATAGCGCAAGGCCGCTTCCTGTTCGCCTTTGTCCAGACCCGGGTTGCCGCCCAGTTTGTAGCGCGGCAGCTTGGCGGCATAGCCGAGGACGTCCGCTTTCATGACGCGAAAACTGCACGTGCCATCGGCGTTACGCTGCACTCGGGCGGGCACCGGGCCGATGCGTGCTGGCAGGCGATAGGCCAGGCGGTCGTCGTGGCCGACAAATACCCCGAAGCGGGAATTCGTAATCGCCTCGTAGGCGGCGCGCAGCATGCCTTTGAGCGAGGTGGGCAGGATGTAAGGCCGCTGCTCGTGGTCCACCCGCACGGGGAAGGTTTTGTGTCCCTGGTCGTTGATGCTGGTCCGGGCCGTATCGGGCAGCAGCAGCGGCGTGGCCACGGTCAGGGTGAGGCGCAGGCGACCGCTATAGCAGGCCGCGTCGTAGCGATCATGCCCGATGGGCGGCGTATCGCCCAGTGCCGTGTCACGCGCCGAGTCGCGCGGGAGAGCGGGGATGAAATTGTATGGGTTGTGGAAATCCGTAGCCATGACCGACGGCGCCACCGAGCGTGACGCCATGGGCCTGAGGGCTGGGCCAGCCACCGGACGCGAGGGCTCACGCACCGGGGCAGGCGTCGCGGCAGGGGGTGCGGTCCACGCCTGGCCCACCGGGCGGATACGGCAGGGGCGGCCTTTTTCCAGCTCCAGTTCGACGTCGGTATCGTCTTGCTGGTCGCGCAGCGCAGACGCTAGCTCATGCTCGGGAAACGTACTCGGCGGGGTCAGGCCGCCTTTTCTGGTCTGCCACATCACCAGGCGCTTGCGGTCTCGGCCTTGCCCGCGCCACACTAACTTGCCGGGAATGGGTTCTGCCATGGGGGGCTCCTTATGGCGCCATGACCAGGCCGGTCAGGCGTTCTTCACACACACCGACGTTGCCATACTGATACGTCTGTAGATATTCCACGGAGGTGAGTTGCGCGCGCTGCTCTGGCCCCACACCCGCCACAGGCACTGCAAAGGCGCCAACGCGCGCCTCAGCCAATTGGCTCCAGCCCGTGCCGGGCACGGTCGTGGTGCCCGGGCCCCACAACAGGTAGCGCTGGGTGATACGCCCTATGGTCATTTCACAGCCCGGGGTACTGCTGAACAGCGTAAGGTCGGCGCATTCGGAGAGGACGGCCCCCCGCCCGTGCCCGTCGTGGTCATGCAGCCAGCGCAGTTCGGCCACGGCGTTAAACAGGTAGGCCTCGAACACCGTGTTGAGATCGACCACCTGATTTTGGGCATCACGTAGCCCGCCGCTGCCGTCTAGCCGAGCAAAACGGCAGTGCTGCGGGTCGTAGAGCAAGGCGTAGGCCAGGTCATGAGGTGGCGCCAGGATAGCCTGATACGCCTGCACCGCCTGAGCCAAGGGGAGCGGTGTGTCCGCGATGTAGCGATATAACGGGAGACTCATGCAACACCTCCGAGCGTTTTGTCGGGCTGAAGCCCAACCACCAACCACTACCCCTCACGCGTCATCCACTCCTGCCACGCCTGCGTCAGGCTGGCGCGCAGCCCGGCGTCCAGGGCCTGAAAACTCGCGTCAGTCACCTCAATGTCTGCAAGACCTGCAAGGTCCACAGCCTCCAGATCCGTGCCCGCGAACTGACAGGCCAGCACCTCGACCTCGCCCATACCACGATTGGTGGCAAAACCCAGCGGTAGCCGATGCTGCAACAGGTCACGCACGGTCAGCAACAGCAGCATCAGCCCGGGGAGGTGGTCCGACGGCAACAAGCGCCCGAGATCAAGATGCAACCGCATGTCGTGCCAGGCCAGATTTTCTGGCGCCAAGACGCTGAACAACATGCCGTGCGCGGCGCCACCGGTCCAGCGATCAATGGCCACATGATGCGCCACGCTGAAACGCTGCAGGGTGTTGAGCACTTTATGGAGTTCCTGCTGTGCATACGATTGCTCCGCCGGGGCTGGCGCTGCAGCCAGATCACGCCAGGCCTGGGACGGCATGATGTCACAGGCGTAGCAGTCCTCTACGGCCAGAGCCCCCAGGCCGAGCTGGGGACCGGGCGGCGGCTCGGGCTGATCCTCCCTGGCCTGAGCACGGGAGCCAAACAGCGCACTGATCAGCGGTAATTCCTCCATCTGCGTGAGGAAACGCTGGCGCCCCTCGGACTGCGCCCACGCCTGGTGCCCGCGCACGGTGCGGACAATGCGCTCGGCCTGACTGCGTAGTGCTCCTTTGATACTGCTGCCTGGCAGCACGAGCGCCACCCCCTGCGCGGTGGCGGACACCAGCGGTAGGATATCGACTCCGACGCCGTTGTAGCCCGCTTGCACCATCAGCGCTCCGCGTGGGCGCCAGCGTATGGTCAGCGTCAGTCGTGGCTGCGGCTTGGGCCGGGTGGCCGGGGCGGCTTTCCTGAGCACTTTACTGGACACGGTCCTCCCCTGACCTTGCAAGACCGCCAGGATGCCCTCGCGACTGTCGAGCTGCTGACGCAGCACGCGCTTGACAGTGCAGGTGACGCGCCCCAGACCCCGCGTGCGGGCCGCGCCGAGAGGGATGTCGCCGTGCTGCAAGGCGCTGAGCAAGTGGCCCAGGATGGCCTCCGTGCGCTGCACTCGGGCGGGAAAGGCCTCGGGGGTCTCGCACCGGCTGGTCTCAGTGGTGGCGTAGCGCCCGGCAATTTCTACGGTCATCTCCAGCGGGAGGATGGTGCCACGGGGGAGAATGGCTCGGTCATACTTGATGCCCGACGCCGCGGTGCCCCAGACGCGATCCAACCCCACGCCGTCACGGATTTCTACTGGTGCCCCCTCCGGCATCTGTACGAGGGCGTCTTCGAGCCATATAAAACTGCTCTGGCCCGTGCGGTTATGCGGCTGCGAGCTCCACAGCGGTTCGGCGGCGCGCTTGTGCTGTAATGTTGGGGTCACATCAGACGGTCGGCCTTGAAAGCCCCACAACAGTTCTGTGGCGTCCTTGCCAAAGGCCTGCTGACACCAGGAGCGCAGCACACCGGCCAGGCTCGTGCCCGGCACGTACAGGGCACCCGCGCCATTGCGCGCCAGGGGCATGTCCGTATCCGGGCTGTCCCCATAGCCGCCGACGTGGATGGGAGTGGTCGCGGTGAGTGTGCCTGTGATGCGGTACCGGGCGTGTAGATTACGCGCCATGGGGAGTCTCCTCTTCCGTTGCACGTTTGTGGGCGCGGAAACAGGCATCAACCAGGGTGCGCACGGTTTCGGCCCACAGCTCATGCTGTAATTCCTGACGGCGTTTCATGGCCGGGTCGCCTGCCTCGGTGAGCACCGGGGGCTCCTGCCAGTGCGGTTTGAGCACTTCCCACACCTGTTCCGGGTCTCGTAGCAAGGTCTTGAGGGCATCGAGCCCCTGGTCCGGCCATTTGTCGCGCCGATTCGGCGTGTGTTCCAGATGCGCCAGCCGCTGCAGGATACGGTCGCGCTCCGCCGCACTGTGCAAGTCGGCCAGCATGGTCCGCACGCTGCCTAGCTGGCTCAGTGGCGGGCGTGATTGGCGGTTGGGCTCGCGGCTGATCTCCAGGTGCAAGATCTCCTGGCGCCACTGCTCGTCTGCGGCGACGCCCAAGACTGTGCGGTGCAGGGCCTCGCGCCAGGCGGTCAGCTCTAGGCGCTGGGCGTATCGATACACCTCAGCATCCTCCGCCTGGGTGAGCGCCGCCGGGATGGCGTCTTGGCGCTGCTCTGGGGAGGCGGCGACCGGCCATGTCTGCAGCTCTGAGGTCAGCAGCGCCGCATTCAAGCACACCTGTCCATACCCTTCGCCACGGCGCTCACCGATACCGCTCATCTCGACCTCGCGTAGTCGAGCGGGGTCGAGTGTCCCCGTGACCTGCAACACGGCGCAGGAGCCCGCCGCCATGGCGATCAACGACGGGCGAGGCTGGCCCCAGCGGGTATGCCAGGATTCCACACGATGCGTGTGCAGCAGTTCTCCCAGGCAACCTGCTGCGGGGGTGATGGCGGTGAGCCTGACACCTAAGTGCTCGCCCAACACGTGGCCCAGGCGTGTACTGTCCACTGTCGGACGTAGCGCCGCATCGCGCAGCAAGACGTCGGAGAGGAGCCACACGGTGAGCCGGTCGCTCGGTGTCGTCGCCTCGCCCTGCCCTTGCCCGATGCGTGCTGCAGAGCTGGGTGGCCCGTGGACCTCGATCTGCACCAGGCCATAGTCATCCTTACGCGACACCCCGATGCGGCACTCGCCCCCAAGCTGCTGCCACCAGTTGGTGTGGCAGGCGGCCAGAGCCTGGGCGACGTCGGGATGCAGGCGTAGCTCCGTGTGTAACCGCACGCCAGCAGCAATCGCTTCACGGCTGTAGACCCCGCCGACATCACTGGTTGGACGTTGCACGGCATCTTCGACGGTATTGTGCGTCAGCAGCACCTGCGGCACCGTACGGTAGGGTGGTAAGCCGGGATGGCCCCAGGCTCCGACATAGCCCTGGCCCACCGCTTTATTTTGGGTGTCCTCTGGCAGCGGCTGCCGCAGGCGGTTGACGAGCGTGCCCGGCGTGTCAAAACCATTCGCCCCTTTCGGCTGGAACAAGACCAGCGGCACGGGCAGGCCCCGCTGGTCTTGCACGTCAATCGTTGCCGGCAGCACTTGTAACATCCCGCTGGCAACGGCGGGCTGGCAGGCCTCATACCCCAGGGCTTGCAAGGTCCGCGTCACATACGGCAGCAGGAGCGTACCCGGTACATAGTCCAGCGTCTCCGTCACATTCCCCAGTGTGCGCGCGGCAATGGCCAGTGGCGTCTGCACCGTCAGCGTCATGGGCAGCGATAGCCAGACGGCGGTCTCCGCAGTCCCTGGGAGCGCGGGCGTCTCGCCCGCCTGCGGAGCGGGCAAGATGCCCGCGCTCCCAGGAGTAAGAGCAGCGCTGTCTGCTTCCCAGTCCGTCAGCGCTGGCGGTTGTAGATGGGCCTGCAGCCAGGGCACCACATCCGCTGGCGCTGGCGTGCTGCCGGGCAGGGTCAGGGTCATGGCGCAGCGACCTGCCCCACGGCGGCGCTTGCCCCCCAGGTGCTCCACCAGGCCAGCGCTAGCGATGAGCAGCGCGCTAGCCGCCGCGTGCTGCGCCGATGATATGGGTGGGCGCCAGGTGCAACGCGCCGACAGCCGGGTGCCGGTACGAGCCATTTCCTCAAAACGCAGATGCTTGGACAGCGCCTGGCCGCTCCGCGCGTCAATGCTCACCCCGGGCTTCACAAACGTCAGGGCCTGCCGCAGCACCGTGCGCTCCTGTCCCCTCAGTTGGGTGCGTAAGGCCAGGGCCAGCTGCGCCGGGCTGATCTCCAGAGTTGCCGGACGTGGCGCTGTCGCCTGCGCCCCCGTGGCCAGGGCTGGCTGGCTACCAAACAGCGCCTCGACCCAGGCGGCCCAGGCGCCGTGTGCCCGGCCATTGTCCAGGGCATGCACCAGACGTTCGAGGGCATCACGCCAGATGCCCGTGAGGGTTTTCGCGGGGATATACGGCAGCTCTTCGTGATCGCGCGCAATCAGGCGATCGACACTGCCCGGTCGCCCGGTGCCGGAGCCGACGTGCCAATCTGAGTCCATGTCAAGCTGGAGTGTAAACGTGGATGGCAACAGCCAGGGCAGCGGACTGCTCTTGGGATGCGATATGGTGTACATAGATGTTCCTCCTTCAGAAGGACGACCCTCTGGCCTAGGCTCTTAGTCCCAAAAACCCACAAGATCAAGCGCATCTAAAAACCCTGTCATATGGCCGCCATGCTCTGGCCAGAACAACGAGCCTGTGCTCTCCAAAACGGCTGCCAGATCGTAGCGCTGCCGCACTAATTGCACGCGTGCCTCCGCTGGCTGATGGCCGAGAAACAGCCCTTCGCGCAGGCTGTGCAACATGCTATTCGGCAAGCGCCGGCGCGCTTCCTCCCCGGACTCCGCATCGGTGGCCTGCATCGCCTTGACCCGGCGTTGCAGATGCTCCCAGAGGCGCGGGGCAACCCAGGTATCACGCTGTGCCTCCCCGAGGTCTGCCGGCGGCGTGACCACATACGGACGCCCGACCAGGACTGTAGCGCCACTATCGACCATGAGCTGGGCGCGGATGCGCTCCAGATCCGCGCCGCTGGCGTCGTAGAGCACGTGATAGTCCAGCGCCGAGCACGGCACAGAGGGGAGCTTCGTTTTGACCTGCTTGGCCGACTGCAGCAGGGCCTCCGACAGCTCATAGGCCGCATGAAAGGGGAAATGGGGCTTGACGATGGCAATGCCAGCGCAACTCGACAGGCGCGGCGCTCCTGAGGCCTGCTGATGCGCAATGGCTGGGATAATGCCGTCTAGGTGCTGCGGATCACGCTGGCTGGTCTCTACCTCAAAAGCGGTGAGAAAGTCGTGGGTAAAACGTACCGCCATCTGCCCATCGCACACCACAGTCAGGTCGTCCCCACCGAGCACGAGGGGCAGGACTGGCACCGTGCTCTCCTCCCGTGGCGTCCGCTGCTGCAACTGAGTCAAGGCTGCACCAAAAGCCCGCGCCGTGCACACGTCCAGGGCCAGGGAAAAACGGCGGTAGGCATTCAGGTAATCGCGCCCCTGCGCCCCCGGCTGCATCTGCTCCATCCACTGATGAAACTGCAGCAACAACTGCCCCAACCCGTTGCCATCGGCATGGATCACCGCCAGCCACTCCAGGCCCGCGAAGCGCGTTTCCAGATCGTCGATGCTCCGTGGCAAGCGCACCTGCGGTGCCATGCTCTGCACGACCGCCGCCATGCGGCGCTGCCCGACCTGCGCGGCCTGACGTTTGGCCAGGGCCACGACCGACCGCGCCCCTGGTTCTGGCTGACGCGTATCATACTGCGCAGCCGGCAGACCACTGGTGGCACACTCCGCCACAAAGGGCCGCCGTGCCAAGCGCTGCATCATCCCCGGCACAGCATAGCGCACTTGTCCCAGGGTGGTATGCACCTTGCCAATGGCCTGGTGTACCTCCTGTAAGGTCAAGGTCTCCGGTACCGGGCTAATGGCGCCGTGCACGGTCAGGCCTGGCGTCAGGCGTAGGGTTTGCTCGGTGACATACCGAACGATCTCCTGGCCAAGCGCTTCGTGGCGTACCAGGAGCAGGGCCTTTCCCGAGGTGGCGAGAATCACTTCCGCATCGAGCCGGCCCGATTCCAAGGGGGGATTTTTCTCTTTGGAGAGCAGATTGGCGTGCAGGGTCCAGAGGTCGTTGGCATACAGGGGGATCCTGGTGACAAGGGCCACAGCCTCCAGGCTCCGACTCAGGCCCACCCGAGCAGTGAGTTCTGAGGCCCCGACGTTTTCGCGCAGTTTATTGGTGGCAAAGATGTAGTGTTGATTGCCTGAGGTTTCGAGTAACACCAGATAGTACATAGCTCTCCTCTCGCACGTCGTAGAGCCTGAGAAGGCTGCCGCTCGCGGCTCAAGGCTCGTCTGGTTGCCGCCGTACTGGTTGAGGCTGTCGTTCCAGGGTAAACGATATGCAAAATCTCACCGCAGATCAATACCTTGTACTATATACAGTGAGTATAGGAGGACAGGCGGAGAGAGCAATGTACAGCAATGTGGCTGATGTGCACGGGAGAACATGGGCGTGGCTGAGAGGAGCCGATCCGGTGACGTTCTCTACTTGACATAGAACGTGGGTACGCCACAATAGCCTCGATGTTTGACGGGCAAAGATGACCGATTGTCACAAATCCTTTATAGACTCTCTCCCTACTAGCATGCAGTAGACATGCTTGGTGGCAGCAGGCAGTCCATAGGCGAGGAACCGTGACCGTATCTCCAATCTGGGCTAACAAACATGAGCGATTTTTTCATTAGCTATGAGCATACAGATAAGGCATGGGCCGAGTGGATCGCCTGGCAGTTACAAAACGCTGGCTACACCCTGGTGTTGCAAGCCTGGCATTTTGACGCAGGCGGACACTTTGTGCACACTATACATCAGGCTCTGGAGACTGCTGAACGGGTGATTACCGTGCTATCGCCAGCCTACTTCCTCTCCAACTGGACGCTAGCCGAAGCGCTAGCTACCGTCAGGCAGGATCCCCTGGGCAAGGCGGGGCGGCTCCTGCCGATACGTGTGCAACCCTGTGATCCGCCAGGCTTATTAGCGCCTCTGAGCTATATAGATCTTGTAGGATTAGATGAAGATGTAGCCCATGCAACACTGTTAAGCGGCGTGCCTCGTGGGGAGCATATCCCGATCACCGCTCCACCATTTCCTGGGGCATTATTGCATCCAGTGCCTACAGGCCCTCGTTTCCCTGGCGCTCTGCCGCCGATCTGCAGTGTCCCGCATCGTCGCAATCCAAACTTCATAGGTCGGGACCAATTTCTGAGAACCCTACATCAGGCATTTACTGCTGGTTCTCCCCAAGCCCTCCACGGCTTAGGGGGTGTTGGTAAGACACAGCTCGTTGTTGAATACGTCTACCGCTATACCGCTGACTATGATGTCATATGGTGGGTACGGGCTGAAAAGCCTGAGATGCTGCGAGAGGGCTATGCCGACCTCGCCATACAGCTCCGACTATCAGAACACGAGACCCATAACCAGGCCAGCATGTGCAAAGCAGTAGGGCGCTGGCTGGAACAACATACTGGCTGGTTGCTGGTATTTGACAATGCCGAGGATCAAGACTCTCTACTGCCCTATCTGCCACGCCATACGGCAGGACATATACTGATTACTTCTCTCAATCCGACCTGGGGAGCTGTAGGGATTGCCCACCATGTGACGCCCTTCACATCGGAGGAGGGAGAGGAATTTCTCCTCCGCCACACAAAACACACCGATCAGACTGCCGCTAGATGTATTACTCAATGCCTGGGCGACCTCCCTCTTGCGCTGGAGCAGGCACGTGCTTTTATTGATGAGGCGAGGATGCCGCTCACGGAATATTTGCAGCTCATGAAGACGTCTCAACAAGACCTCCTGCAGCGTGGAATGGCTGGGATAGACTATCCTTACACCGTTGCAACGACCTGGGAGATATCTATGCAGCGCGTGCAGCAGCAGCCCGCGGCCAGCGACTTGCTGTCTCTTTGCGCTTTCCTAGCACCTGATGACATCCCGCGTGACCTCTTCCGTGATGGACTCGCCTATCTCCCAGGGACTCTAGCAGCAACGGTAGCAAACGGTGTTGCCCTGAATGAGGCTGTTGCAGTGCTGCGACGTTATTCCTTCCTGGAGCGAGAAGGAGACGTCTTCAGCGTCCACCGTCTCGTGCAGGCAGTGACCCGTCACCGTCTCGCAGAAGACAGGCGCGCCACTTGGGCCGAGGTAGCAGTACGCCTGCTAGACAGTGCCTTTCCATTTAACCGTGATGATGATGGGACATGGTCTATCTGTGCCCGGCTCTTACCACATGCCCTTGCTGTCGTCGATCATAGCGAAAAACTGCACGTGGCTGCGGCAGAAACGATTCAACTCTTGAATCGCGTTGGAGAATATTTACACAGTACCGAACAATTCAACCATGCTCGTCAGAGCATGGCGGGTAGAATCTGTCAACGGGCTCTGGATCTCGCTGAAATGACTTATGGCGACACTCATCCCCTGGTCGCGGTCTGTGCCAACAGCTTAGGATTGGTCTTCAGGGCTTTAGGAGAGCGTGAGGCTGCACGTGTGGCCTTTGAGCGAGCCCTGGCAATTAATAAGGAGACGTATGGCGAGAGTGACCCCAGCGTGGCCTGGGTTCTTACCCATCTTGGACTTGTTCTCCACGACCTAGGGAGTTTGGACGAGGCGTTCACCACCTTACAACGGGCGCTAGAGATTCTAGAGATGAATGAGGAGACGTATGGCGAGAGCGACCCTAGCGTGGCCTGGGTTCTTACCCATTTGGGACTCGTCCTCCACGACCGTGGGGACTCCGAGGAAGCGTCTACCACCTTACAACAGGCGCTAAAGATGAATGAGGAGACGTATGGCGAGAGCCATCCCAGGGTGGCCCAGGTTCTTACCCATTTGGGGCGTGTCTTGTATGACTTGGAAGCCTGGGACGAGTCACGTACGACCTTCAACCGGGCGCTAGAGATTGATGAAGGTCTCTATGGGCCGTGTGACCCTGTGGTGGCTTCGAGTCTCTATAATCTCGGTACGATCCTGTGGAAGACTGGGGAATTGGCAGAAGCCCGTGCAGCCTTGGAACGGGCTTTGTCCATCTTCACAGATTCTTTGGGCGTCGAACATCCCGAAACAGATAAAACACGGGAGGCATTGGATGCTCTCACAGACTTATTGTGACAGGATGTTACAGCCTTTGATGTGGATCAATTGTGCGGATATCGGTTAGTGGATGACCGAGGGACGACAAGAGCAGGCTTGCTGTGCTCCGATGGCATGGATAGAAGAACACTATCAATCTTCTACTGTACGAGGCCTCACAAGGCGTGGGATCCCGACATCCAGACGGTCTCCATACCGATGACACCTGTACCCAGCAGCATGGCTCCAGGTTCGCGCTGACGATATGTTACCCTTGGCTGCATTCATTTTCCGGCTGAGGCGTCGGAATGACCTGGACTCTAGATGGTCACGCCACGTGAGTGAGCCGAGGAGTATTTTCCATGTGCTAAGGTCGTACGTCTGTTGGCTACGGAGTGCTGGAAACCTCCCCCAAACGGGGGGAGGCATAAGGGCTAGCCACAGGTCGACGCACCCGTATGAGGGAGCGTCTTTGTAAGCAATCGCCTACGACGAAAACTGCACGGCCCTGGGGGTACGGCGATTGGCGTTGCCGCCCATGCGCCGCGTCCAGGACGGTCTGTTGCTCCCCTGTGAGGCAGCGCTGTCACCACGCGAGCGGCCATCGTAACGAGGCGGGGCGTCGGGCCTCTGCGGCTGATGGGGCTGCGTGCGTGGCTGTCCCTGCGGTGGGACTCGGGGACCATAGAACTGGGGCGGCGGAACCGGCGGCAGGCCGAGGGGAGGGGCCATCACCGGCACCTGCTGGCGCATGCAGCGCTCAATGTCGCGTAACAAGGGGCGCTCCTCGGAGGAACAGAAAGCAATGGCAATGCCTGCCGCGCCGGCACGCGCCGTCCTACCAATGCGGTGCACATAGGATTCCGGCACATGCGGAAGATCATAGTTCACCACATGACTCACCTGCGCGATATCAATGCCACGCGCCGCTATGTCGGTGGCCACGAGCACGAGGATCGTCCCCGACTTGAAGTCCGCGAGGGTGCGCTCGCGCTGTGATTGGCTCTTGTTGCCGTGCATGGCCGCCGCCGCGACGCCAGTGGCCGTGAGGCCACGCGCCACCTTGTCGGCGCCATGC
>SXND01000029.1 GCA_005777235.1 Pseudomonadota bacterium | reverse complement strand
TGCGCACTCTCGCCGAACGCACCGTCGAAGCCCTCTGGAGCGCCATTGGTAAGATCTATGATGCGGTCACCCCATCCCATTGCAACAACTTCTTCTATAAAGCCGGATATGCAGTGCGTAAATTATGAAAATGCTCTAGTGGAGCGTTGCAGACGTCCTGGGAGTCCTCGTCGCTACGCGGAGAATTTTCCTTTAACCCTGATGCTGGCGGGACCGTGAGTACCCCGGCGGTGAGTACCCCGGTGGTGAGTCCGCCCAGCGTTGTCACCCCTCCCCCGGCGCCGCGGCCCAGTGCATCCGGTGGTACCCAGGTGGCAGTTGGGGTGTATCCTCCGACGTCGCCAACGCCGCCGGCTACCATCACGGGTAATGACGGGGCGCCAATGGTGCTGGTGCCCGCTGGGGAGTTTACCATGGGCAGCAACGAGAGTGAGGACGAAAAACCGCCGCATCGTGTTTACCTGGAGACCTTGTACATTGACACCTATGAAGTGACCAACGCGCGTTTCCAGCAGTTTGTTCAGGCCAGTAATTACCGCACGCGGGCCGAGCGTGACGGCTCGGGCTATGTGGATACGGGCGAGAAGTGGGAATCGGTGCCTGGCGCCTCCTGGCGTGCTCCGCAGGGGCCGGGCAGCAGCATCACGGGTCTGGAACACCATCCGGTGGTGCAAGTGAGTCAGGAGGATGCGAAAGCCTACTGTGCCTGGGCTGGAAAACGTCTGCCGACGGAAGCGGAGTGGGAAAAAGCGGCGCGGGGGACGGACGGGAGGCGCTATCCGTGGGGGGAGCAATTTGATGGTGCCCGGCTGAATTTTTGTGACGTGCACTGTCGGCGGAGTTGGCAGGACAAGGCGGTGAATGACGGGTATCGTTATACCGCGCCGGTGGGACGCTATGAGGGCGGAAAAAGTTCGTACGGGGCTTACGATATGGCGGGCAATGTCTGGGAATGGGTCGCTGATTTTTATGATGAAGAGTACTATAAAAATAGTCCTTCTAGGAGTCCGCAAGGCCCAGTTTCCGGCGACCAGGTCGTCGTGCGCGGCGGGGGGTGGAACACTAGCGCGCCGCACGTGCGCGCGCCGTACCGCTACAGCTACGCGCCCGCGGCTCGGAACGACAACGTCGGGTTCCGGTGTGCCAAGACTTTGTAACCCTTTTTACTTGGCATCCTGTCCCCTTGGTGGATTTTTATTGGTGTGTTCCTTATTTTTATGATGTAAAACCGCAAGGTTTTCGAAAATTTTTCCACATGGGACTTTATGGCGCTGGAAGAGGGTCCAAAAATAGTCACCAAAGCCTACGACGTCACCTCCTGGCTTTTGCAGCAGGTGAACGCCTTTCCCCGCACCTATCGTTTCGTGCTGGGGGACCGTATCGCCACCACGGCGCTGGAGGTGCTGGAGGGTCTGGTGGACGCCAGCCATCTGCGTGACAAGCGTGCCGTGCTCAGTAGCGTCAATCTCAAGCTGGAGCGCCTGCGCTATCTCATGCGCATGAGCAAAGATCTGGAGATCCTCAGCCTACGCAAGTACGAATACGCCGCGCGTGAGATCAACGAAGTCGGCGCCATGCTGGGGGGCTGGCTGAAGCAACAGCGCAGCAAAGACCTATGAAGAGTTATACGCACCTCTACGACCGTCTCTGTGCTTTTGAGAACCTGCTACACGCCGCCACCAGGGCGCAGCGCGGCAAGCGCTTTACTGGGAGCACGGCGCGCTTTAACTTCTTTCTGGAGCGTGAATTGCTGTGTCTGCAGCAGGAGTTGTTGACGCAAACCTACCACCCTGGACCCTACACCACCTTTACCATCCGTGAGCCCAAAACCCGCCTGATCAGCGCTGCGCCGTATCGTGACCGCGTCGTGCACCACGCCTTGTGCGCCATCATTGAGCCCCTCTTTGAGCGCGCGTTTATCTACGATTCCTATGCCTGCCGCACGGGCAAAGGCACCCATGCGGCCGTGGAGCGCTTCTCGCAGTACTGCCGGCGCTACCCCTATGTCCTCAAGGCGGACATCGCGCAATTTTTCCCCAGCATTGATCACGAGCTGCTGTTCGGGCTTCTGACCAGAACGATCCGGGACCAGCGGACGCGCTGGCTCATGCGCCAGATTCTCGACGCCAGCAATCCCCAGCCACCGGCGCTGTACTATTTCCCCGGTGACGACTTGTTCACGCCCATCACCCGGCGCAAAGGCCTGCCCATTGGCCATCTCACCAGCCAGCTCTTCGCCAATATCTATCTCAATGGCTTTGACCACTTTGTGCAAGAAACGCTGCGCTGCCCGGCATACCTGCGTTACTGTGACGATTTTGTCGTCTTCAGCGCTGACAAGCGCTCCCTCTGGCAGGTCAAAGACGCCATGACGACGTACCTGGCCAGTCTGCGTCTGCGGCTGCATGCCACCAAATGCCAGGTGCTGCGCACGCAGGATGGCGTCGACTTCCTGGGCTACCGCATCTTCCCCACGCATCGCCTGCTGCGCCAGAGTACGGTGCGACGCTTTCGACGCCGCTTGCTGGTGCAGCACGCGCTGTACGGCAGTGGGCTGCTCAGCTTCGCAGCCCTGGACAGCAGCGTCCAGAGCTGGCTTGGGCACGCCAGCCATGCGGCCACCTATGGCTTACGGCGACACCTCTTTCGTGCTATGACCTGGCGTCGTCTGGTGGTGCCGCTTGACGGGACTGCGGACAAGGGGCAGGCCGTGCCAGGTCGTCGTGCGCGGCGGGGGGTGGAACACTAACGCGCCGCACGTGCGCGCGCCGAACCGCAACAACAACGCGCCCGCGAATCGGAACGACAACATCGGGTTCCGGTGTGCCAAGACTCCACACCTTGACGGGAGTCGAGAGGCCAGAGTCCCGGCTGTCTATGGATGGCGGGAGCGTGCATCGTGGAGTCTAGCGGTCTGGTCCTGTGTTTCAGGGTATGTACTGCAGGAGCTGTCTAGCCCTGAGGCCAAAAAAAGCCACGCCTGCCCCTGGCTGGTAGGCCCGAGGGGCCGAACGTCAGGGGCAGGCCCAGTACCTATCTCTGCAGTGACCAACTCCAGCAGTTCTTTCCCTGAGCCATGTATGGATGAGACCAGTTACTGCAATCTATTGGGCTGGCACGATGGCGGCAAGCCGGTGCATGAAGTCGTTATCACTAGCGACCATACCCAAACACTCGCAGCGCGGCTTTCCGCCTTAGAGGCCATGATACGGACGCTCCAGGAGCACAGCAGCACGTTCCAGGAATCGCTGCATCAATTGTGCAACGGCGCGAGGCGTTATGGCCCTTTGTGCAGGTCGAGGGCATCGAACTGACCAAGAACACGGCAGAGCGGGCGATCCGTCCGGGGGTGCAACGGCGCAAAAGGAGCGTTGGCACCCAGCGTGAGGCTGGCTCGCGTTTTGTCGAAAGTCTGCTGACGGTGGTGGCAACCCTGGCACAACAGCCGCGCAAGATGCTGGCCGACCTCACTGCTGCACATGAAGCGGCCCTCGGCGGCGGAGCGGCCCCCCCCCCCCCCGCTCCTTCCTGCCTGTGAGAGAGCATCACACACTGTGGCATACAGAGGGTTTGGACACGCCTGATCTGCAAGAGGCATAGGCCTTGCTCATAACCATGGCATGACCATGCGATCACCAACGGGGGCAGGCGTGGCGCCCACAATTGGCATGCGACGGGGTGGCGGCGCTACTGAGCCGTGTGGGAGGCCTAGACACACAGATGGCCTTGAGCACGCACCCCACGGGCTGCTCCGCTCGGCGTGGCGCAGCGTGACGCCGACTCATCCGGGTCAAGGGCCCTGGCTGTCCACATGCCAGAGTGGCCTCCCGTAATTCCGCTGTCGAAACGGTGCGTTATGTACGTGGCGCAGCGAGTGCCATGGCAATGTGGGGACATGCAAGCAGTGTGCCTTCTGGCTTCCCGCGGTGTGGATAACGGGGATGGGGTAGGGGTTGAGTGCACGCCAGGACGCGGCGTTCTCTGTCTGGGAGAGGCACACCTGCGCGTGCAGCACAGATGTGCCGGCAATCCTTCAGACTGGCTGACGATCTACGTCCCGAGGAGTGCCCGCGCGCGTGATGTCTGAACGCTACGGCCCGTGTACGTCACCGACATCACCGGCGTCCTCGTCAGCGGACCCTCCCCATGTCGGAACCCCCTCGCTTCAGCCATGGGGAGGAGACATGGGTTGGGCGTCGCCCAACAGCTTGTGCCCCTCGACCAGACGTAAGCATGCTGATAGACTGACTGCCATGGAACAAGTATTGACACTGGTATGCCAACTCCAACCCACCAATGATGAGGCGTGGCACATTGACGCGACGTTGCAGGCGTTTGCTGAGGCCTGCACCTACATTCATGCCACCATGCCTCTCCGCATCGTCAACGTCATGCGCATGCAAGCCATGCTGTACTATGACGTGCGGGGGCGCTTTGGGTTGTCGTCCAACCTGGCACAGCAAGCCTTCCGCCGCGTGTCGGGCAGCCGCAAAAGCGCGCAAGCGCACGGGCATGAGGTCAAAGCCTTTGAGCCCACCAGTATCCAATATGACCAACGGATTTTCTCGTTCATCGCACGCGACTGGCATGTGAGCCTGACGTTGCTGCATGGTCGGGTCCACTTGGCGCTGCGTCTAGGTAACTATCAGCGCGGCAAGCTGAAGGGACACCAGCCCACCAGTGCGCAGTTGTGTCAGCATGCTGCTGGCTCCTACGCCATCCATATCCAAGTCAAAGAGCCTCTGCCTCCCCCCCAGACGCCGACCGAGGTACTTGGGGTCGATCTGGGGCGCACCGACATCGCGCATACGAGTGACGGGGCACACTGGGACGGGGGGGCTATCCGCCGGTGTCGTGATCATTATGTCCGTATGCGCGCAGGGCTCCAACGCAAAGCCTCGAAGGGCACCAGAAGTACGCGGCGTCGTTGCCGTCAACTGCTGGACCGGCTGTCGGGGCACGAACGCCGTCTCCAACGCCACACCAACCACGTCATCGCCAAAACCCTGGTCGAGACAGCCCAGGCAAAGCCGTCTGCCCTTGCCCTGGAAGACTTGACGGGCATCCGCCAGCGCATCAACCAGCAGCCGAGAGGGACGACGGAGCGGAGACGTGGCAACAGTTGGGCGTTCTTCCAACTGCGCCAGTTTGTGACCTACAAAGCCGCGCTGGCTGGCGTGGCGCTGTATCTGGTGCCAGCAGCCTATACCTCTCAAATGTGTCATCGCTGTCTGCATCTCGGCTCTCGCCAGGGGAAGCGGTTTGCCTGCGACCACTGTGGGTATACAGGCGACGCCGATTGCAACGCCGCACAGAACATCAAAATATTGGGGGAGCAAGTAAGTCTCCCTCGTGGTCCGTGGGTCCACTCCTTCTGGAGTGGGGAGCCCTCAGGGCTCCTAGAAAGCCCCTGACTTTAGCCATGGGGTGACTTACTCATGCTCATCGTCGTCATGACCTCCGCCGCCGCGCTTGATCGTGATCTCGATGGTCCGGTCGTTACCACTATCTGGATGCTGGATGTTGACCCAGGCCCGACGCTTGTTGAAGGGGTCGAAGTACAGGCCGGTGCATTCCGATCCCGGCGTGCCGTTCGATGCCCAGCGCGCCAGCCCCTCGCCTGGATCATCCAGATCACCGTCCTTGTTCAGGTCCTTGGCGAACCAGATATCGTCATCGACGCCACCGTTGCGGTCCTCGACGATGTAGATATTCCCGTCATGGTCGACCGCGAGGTTGTCGGGACTCGTCAACGCGGAACCCACTGGCAGCCCTGTGGCCAGGTCGATGGTGTTTCTGTTGGCGAAGACGGAGATCGTGTGGTTCTTCAGGTCGAGCCTGTAAACCTCGTGCGTGGTGGTCGTCGCCACGTAGAGATACTCGCGGCCCTTCACCTTCTGGATCACCAGATCCTCAGGGCGCTGGTAGTCGGTGCCCTTGAAAGCGGGCAGGTTGGTGGTGTTGCGCGCATCGACCGACGTGACACCGTTCGTGTCCGTCATTGTGAGGGCTCCGGGCAGGCCGGCGCCGGTGGCGTCGGTGCATGGCACCCAGGTGTACGCCCCGGTGGCGTTCGGGGTGTTGCCGTCACCAACGCGCAAGACGGAGGTCTGGCCAGCGGCGAAGTAATCGGCCTCCCTGGACAACACACGGCTGAACCTGGCTGCCGGCGTGTACTTGTAGATGTTGCCACCGTTTAGCTCGTCGATAAAATACATATTCCCGTCCTCGTCGAACTGAATGCCTTCGTGAGACGTGCGCGGAATCACGTTCTGATGCACGAAGTCCGCGCCGTGATTACTCGACGCGACCACCGGATCGAAGATGGCCGGCGCTCTAGTCGGGTTCTTCAGTTCGAACAGGCGCCCATACGGGCTGGTGGAACCCCCGGCGGCCGTTGTCCAGTTTTCTTCTGCAGTGATCAGCGTTCCCCAGGGGGTCCAATACGAAGCGTCGAAAGATACATGGCTTCCCGAGATCGGGCTGTGCCAAATCGTGTCGGTTTTCCCCGTCCACAAGTCGTGGCGCTGCACCCCCGACTGGCCGGTTTCGAACACGGTAAACAGGTAGCGGCCCTTATGATGGCCGGTCTCATTCACGGTGTTCATGTCCCAATGGCCGGAGTTGGCCTTGCCAGCGTCCAACTGGGCAGCGCGGTCCGCCATGGAGCGCTGCGCAAATCTGGGATTGCCGAAGGTGATCGGCGCACTTTCGTCTGCAGTCGGGCCGGCCGAAGTCGCCAGCGGGGTGAAGTCCGCAAAGCGGGTGCCATCAGCGTAGGCGATGGTACCGGCAAGTAGCACACCGCCTACGGTGATCAGCCAGGAACGGTGACGAATCTTCTGCGGAATCATTGATGCTCTCCTCAGTCAATACTGCGGTCAGCATTCAGGTAGCCGTCGCGGTGATGGTGCCCTAGTTACACAGCTCTTCGGAATCGGGGCTCGATTGGTCCAAGCGATGCCCTTGGGCTCACGGCTGAGCCATGCGCGCAATCCGAGGTTGCGTGAAGGCGCGCCGCTGGAAGCGCGCCAGGGAACACGCTGCCGCCGCCTCCCCGTGTTGCTGACGGGCTGCGAGGTTGGCGAAGGTGACCGCACCC
>SXND01000171.1 GCA_005777235.1 Pseudomonadota bacterium | reverse complement strand
TGTTGACACACTCGTGGGCAATCTGATCCCGCACGGCCAGACTGGGCAAGGCGGCCAGACCGTTGGGCCAGCGCTGCGTGATCTCCTGTGGGGTGGCCACACGTTCAATCAGGCGCCCCCCGTGCGGCGACAGGCTGTTATTAACCGTGGCTTGGCTTACGATGTGTGGCATGCGCGCGGCTTTCCTGGACGCGCCGGTGAGACACCGGCGTGGTGCGCAGTTGGCACGCGACAAGGTTCGCGGCGTGCGCGGAGCACAGCGAGAGGCCTGGGATGGATGGGCGTGAGGCACGTCGAGGCACCGCGACGACGAGAAGATGGTGCGGGATACCGGTACGGGCGTGTACGGCCTGGGGCACCGACGACAACGGCGGTGGCCGTCGTGGCATCGGCAAGACGCGAGGGATCCTGAACGCGGCAGGGAAGATCGTCTTGGATTAGCAACATGGAATTTTACTGTGCTGGGTTTTAATGGCGATCTCGCCACCACGACACCCCCAGCGCTTATCCATAGGCTGCGTGGGCATCACTGTGATCGTGCTGTGCATGGTGCAGGCTCCTCAGGCGCGACGACAATGCCGCGTTATTCTACAGGGCACACCACAAAAGTCCATGGACGCAAGGAGCGACAGGACGCCGCGAGACATCCTGCCTCGGCAATCTTCCGTACCCGCTCAGTGCAACGAAATATGCTAGACTGGCAGCCTAATCAAGCCACACATCACAGCACTGTGACGGCGTCGTGCAGCTATCCGTCGATTGAGGGGCTCGGCCACGACGCGTGCGGGTCTTGGTATGTTCATGTGCAGTGTGCATCGGAGGACATCACATGCGTTTCGGTCTTTTTACTAGCACCACCGGCATTGCCTGGCCCGAGTTGCAATCCCTCTGGCAGCACTTGGAAGCCACCGGCTGGGATGCCGCCTGTCTCACCGATCATTTCATGCCCAATACCCGTAACCCCATTGATGACACGCTGGAGTGTTGGACGGCGCTCTCCGGCATGGCCGTCGCCACAACGCGCCTGCGCATTGGCACGCTGGTCTCCGGCAATACCTATCGCCATCCTGCCGTGGTGGCCAAAATGGCCGCGACCATTGACATTATGTCTGGGGGCCGCCTGATCTGCGGCATTGGGGCCGCCTGGCAGCGCAATGAGCACACCGCCTACGGCATCCCGTATTATACGGTGGGCGAACGTTTAAGCCGCCTGGAAGAAGCCTGCCAGGTGCTGATTGGGTTGTGGACGCAACCCAGTACGACATTCGAGGGCACGTACTATCAACTGGCCAACGCCCCGCTGTTTCCCAAACCCGTGCAGCAACCGCACCCTGAACTGCTGATTGGCGGCGGTGGCGAGCGCCGTACGCTGCGCATTGTGGCCAAATACGCCAATCACTGGAATACGTGGGGCGGTCCGGAGACCCTGCGTCATAAAGGCGAGGTACTGGCCAAGCATTGTGAGGCCTTAGGCCGTGATCCGGCGACCATCCGCCACTCAGCCAATATGTGCATGGCCATGACCGAAGATCCAGACGTGCGCGACGGCTTAGTGCGCGGCCTGATGCAGCGCTTTGGCCGCAGCGAGCCCGAAGCCCGCGAGACGGTGCTGGCCGGCAGTGTGGCGCAGATGCAGGATGCCCTCGGTCGCATGCAGGCAGCCGGGGTGGAGGAGATCTACATTCCGACGTTTCTGCCAGCGTGGAACGTGGAGCAATTCGATCGCTTTATCACAGAAGTGGCTCCAGCCGTGCGTTAAGCCTCGCGCGCGGTCGGCCCCCCCCTACACGTCCAATGCACCCGTCCACGTTGGTGGGGCGATCGGCTGGTTGCCGCCAAACCGTAGGTCTCGCTTGCGAAATCGAAGCGCGTCCCCCCGGGGTCGCGGTGCCAGAAGCAGGTGCCGCCGACATTGATGCCGGACTCGAGCCACAGCGGCCCGGGCCGGCGACAGGGGGGCAGCGGCGCCGCGGGCGATGGCAAAGGCCGTGTCGATTGCCTATACTGCACGTCGCATGCTCTGGCAACAGTCAACACCCACACATTGCCTAGTACACACATTTGGTTACAAAGCTCAGGAACCCATGGCTTTACCTTCGGACACCGACAAATCTGTGCGCGCGATGGCGTCGGCGCCGTTTCGCGTCCGTAGCTTCCGCATGCAGTGGCCTGCCGATCTGGCGGTCTCATGGGCGTTTGACATGGAGACCATCATCCTGGGCTGGTATGTGCTCACGGAAGCGCGTTCGCTGCTGCTACTCACTCTCTTTGCCTCACTGCAGTACCTGGGCACACTGCTGGCGCCCATGTTCGGTGTGATGGGCGACCGTGTCGGGCATCGCCAGATGCTCGCCGCCATGCGTGCCCTATACACCCTGCTGGCGGTGACGCTGATGACCCTCGCCTACAGCGGCATGCTTACGCCCACTGCAGTGTTGGTCATCGCTGGCCTCATGGGCCTGGTGCGGCCGTCAGACGCCGGCATGCGCACCGCGCTGGTAGGGGCCACCATGCCGCGTGAGACGTTAATGGGCGCGATGAGCATCCAGCGCACCACGCAAGATTCGGCGAAAGTGGCGGGCGCACTGACCGGGGCCGGAGCCGTGGCACTGCTGGGTATCGGCCCGGCCTATACCGTCGTCGCGAGCTTGTATGCCATCAGCACGGTGCTGACGTTGATGGGCGCACCTCCGCAGAGCGTGTCCTGCCCTGCGTCTCGCCCCATCGTCCACACCTCACCGCTGGGTGACTTGCGCGCCGGTCTCGCCTATGTGTGGCACACGCCACTCCTGTTCGCCGCGATGTGCTGGGCGTTTGTGCTGAATTGCACAGCGTTTCCCATGATGAATGGCCTGATGCCGGTCATGGCGAAAAACATTTATCATACTGATCAAACCGGCCTGAGCTATCTGGTGGCAGCGGGTGGTTTTGGCGCCCTGCTGAGCGCGGTCGTGATGGGCCGTATCAGTCATCTCGTGCGTCCGGCGCGTGCGATGCTGCTTTTTGGGGCTGGCTGGTATCTGGCCCTCATGCTGTTCGTGCACACCACGACGCTGGCGATGGGCGTCCCGTTGCTCATGCTGGCGGGACTCTCGCAGGGTTTGGGACAAACCGCCATGGCGGCCATGTTGATCCGCAGCTGCCAGGCGCAGTTTCGTGGACGCCTCATGGGCATCCGCATGCTCATGATTTACGGCAACATCCCCGGCCTCATGCTCGCAGGCTGGCTCATCCCGCGCCTGGGGTATCCGCTGACGGCGATGCTGTATAGTACGCTGGCGCTGCTCCTTGGCGTCATGGTGACGGCGCACTGGCGCACGCACCTCTGGCAGCGTGAGGCGCCGGCAAATGCGCGCTAAACCTGGCGTGTTTTTTGCTCTAGTGATGCCATCGCCAGCGCGCTCTCATGGGTCTCACGGACCACACCCGCACGATGGCAGCCCTGCGGGTCGCTGGCAAGGCGCGTTGCCTGCTCTGGAGCGGCTCAACAGTGCCGCGCCTGATCTGGTACCTCACCTTACGCGACTGGAACGAAAAAAGTGTAGAATCGCCCGTATGAAATCACAACCGATAGCAGATTTGTATTCCGACTACTTGCTGGCGTCGTTTGGGGCGACCACGGCTACCGGGCTGAGCGCACTGCTGGAAG
>SXND01000170.1 GCA_005777235.1 Pseudomonadota bacterium | reverse complement strand
GCTGAGGCTCGTGCACGTTGTGCTGTGTGCACGACACGATCGCCTTGGAACAACGGGGGATCCCGGCTGCGGTGGTCATTACGCAGGCCTTTCAGCGGGCGGCGGAGTTCCAGTTCCGTGCCAAAGGCATGCCCGGACATCCGTATATTACCCTGCCCCATCCCATCAGCAATCTGCCCACCGCGGCCATGCAGACGGTGACCAGGCCGTATGTGGTGCAGGTGGTACGCCAGCTCACGGCGTGAGATGGACAGCCAGGCGAGGCAAGCCTGGTCACGCGCCGCTGAAGGCAGCGCGGCCACAGAGAGACCTCAGGGGCAGGAGGGTATGATCTGGGGGCCTGGCCTGGGCGCCTGCGAGCGCCCGCCCCCCAGCCTCGGGCTTAGAACGTGATGACGAACCGTCCGCGCGTGCCGCCAGCTTCTAGGCGGCGGTGCGCCTCACTGGCGCGTTCCAGAGGGTAGGTCGCGGCGACGCGGAGGGTGACGGCGCCAGATTCGACGAGTTGCCGCAAGCGGTCCAGTTTCTCGAACTCGCCATCGTACGTGCGCACCGAGGTCGCCGTGAACCGGATACCGCGCTGCGGCTCACCGAGGAAACCCCGTACGGACGTGAATGCGCCACCGTCGCGCACGGCAGGAATCACCTTGGCGTTGAGGAGGGCACCGTCGGCGAGACCATCAACACCGTGTGGGAAGTGTGCCAGGATCCCCGTGGCTACATCATCGCCGCGGCGCACGACGATATCGGCTCCGAGCGCGGCGACCAGGGCATGATCAGCCTCGGACGCATCCGCGATGACCGTCAACCCATCCGCTTTGGCCAGCTGCACGACATAGCCACCATACGCCCCGGCAGCCCCGGTCACCGCCAGCGTCTGCCCTGGTGCCAGACCGAGCAGGTCGAGCGATTGCCGGGCCGTGAGACCGTTCATGGGCAGCGTGCAGGCCTCGGCATGCGTGGTCCCGGCCGGCGCCGGAACCACGGCGCGTGCTGCCAAGACAATCTGTTCACGGTAGGCCCCGTGGCTGCCCTTGGGGACCACCATGGCCATAACCGCATCCCCCACCTTGACACCGGTATTGACACCGGCGCCAACCTCGTCGACGATCCCGGCGGCGTCCATGCCCGGTACGTAGGGCGGCGGGTCTACCTTCTGCTGTTCAGCCCGTGAACCGTTACGGGCCATGGTGTCCGTGGGGTTCACCGCCGCTGCGTGGATACGCACGCGCACCTGACCGGGTCCGGCGTGGACTGCGGGCACATTGACGACTTCCAGAGCCTCTGGGCCACCGTATATCATAATACCTACTGCACGCATGTTCTCTCTCCTTGATTACGTACTCTCACCTTATCCTGCGCCTGCGGCCTATCCCGGGACCAGACGCCGGAGCACGCGCCCTCCGTGCCAGCGGCTGGCGTCGGTATGCGGACACCAGTAACGCACTGCTGGGACTAAAGTCCCGCAGCTTTGAGGAGCCCGCCAGTCACCTTGAAGGCACAATGCCACCAGGGGCCACGGGTCTGCGCTACATGCAAACCCACTAGACGGATGTTCCGTGCGCCATGGAGAGCGTCGTCGCCATGCCTGTCCGCATGCCGCATGCGGACAGGCAAAGCGCTGGCCTCTGCGCTCCCCAAGGTGCAGGCAGGCGTGGCACCTCTGCGACGTGGACGCGGGAGGCACGCGATGCACCACGAGACCGGCATCGTCGGCCTGAGAGGCTACGCACGCCCACAGTTAGTACAAGGCCCAACGGTGACTACGGCGGCGCTCCGTTGGCTTCCTGGGCGGCTGGTTGGTGCGCTCCCGCATGCCGGTCCACTCTTCCAGGGCGATGGCACGACCGGAGCGTAGGGCCGTGCCCATCAGGGTCGTGCTGCTCGCATGGTTGGGCTGGCGCTGCAACCGTCTCGCACGCCCCGACCGCCGTGCCACAAGCTCCCGGCATCTCCGCCGACCACTTCTGGGGCCTTGCGAGGCGTTCGTCTGGAGTGCCACACGCTGGCGGCTCTACCGATCCCGGCGGGCGGGTCAGCGGCTGGCCGCTCCAGTGCTGCTCGTCGCTGGTGTGGGCACTAGCGGTGCGTCCCAGGTCCACGCCCAAGACATCGGCAGTCTCTCTGGGAGGCGGCGCAGGGCTTTGCACTGGCACAGGCAGGAAGCCCGTGCCGTCGGGGCGCTTCACACGCGTGGCACGCGGGGGTGGGTGGCCTTTGCGTCGGCCTTGCTGGTAGTCCCCAAGCGCTGCATCCAGCCGTGCACGGTGGGGTAAGAGCGTCAGGGAGAACGTCCAGTCCCCTTCCCAGAAGCTGAAGAGACGTTGGTCGTCATCAATCGACGGGGGCTCCAAGGTCGCATGGGTCTTGCTCTTGACCTGGATGGCCGCACAGACACGGGCCATGGCGCGTCTCGCCAGAGTGGCCGACACCCCAAAGCGCGTCCGCACATCCGTGTCACAGGGAGGCTGGACCTTGACCTTGTTGGTCGTGTGCGCAGGTCTGGCGCTGTCGGCAATGCAGGTGCAGGCCTCCGCAAAGGCGACAAGCGTTGCGTCACGCTCAGCGCGTTGTGCGAGGGGAGGCATCAGGTTGCAGGCAATCGTGCGTACCGTGTCCATGTCGCACAGTCTATCACATCTGATCATCACGGAGAAACATCGGCGCAAGCCGGGAAAGCGTTTCCTCCTCTGAGGATACATCCCCGACGCTTCCACGGGCTGAAGCCCAGTCTCTGTGAGCGGTGGAAAAGGCTATTTGCATGTCCTATATTCATCGTCGGGTACCATATTTTTCCCTCAACTGCCGTAAAGGACGCTCGCATGGCCGACACAGCGCCATCCCCAGGGGCTCGAAGTATCCACATTGGCGGCAACGCCGCCAATAATGTCATGGTCACCGGAGACCGCAACACCGTCGCGGCGACCTACCAACAGGCCACATTGCCGGCGCCGGAGCGTGTCGATATCCGCGCCGAGCTGGCGGCGCTGCGCGAGGCGCTCAGCCAGGTGCAGTCGCCGGAGAGCCGGAAGATCGCCAATGCCCTGAGCGATGCCGAAGACGAGGTGGGCCGACCGCAGCCGGCCAAGGCGGAAGTGGGGCAGGCGCTGCAACGCGCCCTGGGCTACGCCCAACAAGCGGAAGGTTTTACCCAGACCCTCGACAAGCTCAAGACGCCGGTGACCAACATCGCCGCCTGGCTCGGGGCCAACTGGCACAGCCTGTTGCACCTGGTCGGGCTCAGTAGCGCATAGGAGCGCCACGCATGCCAGCAGCGCGCCAAGTCCACGTGGCGGGCGATGCGTCCGGCAATACAGTCATCACTGGGGACGGCAATGTGGTCATCCTCCAGGCCACCAGCGGCCTGGAGGCGATGGCAGCGCCACCGGCGGCGCTTGGCCCCAATCCCTACCTCGGGCTGACCGCGTTTACCGAGGCCGAGGCGGAGCGTTTCTTCGGTCGTGAGGCCCTGACGCAGCGGCTTTGGGAGGCGTTCCGGGCTTTGCACACGCCGCTGCCCGGCCAGCCTGTGCCGCTGCGGCTGTTGCCCATCCTTGGCCCCTCCGGGTGCGGGAAATCCTCCCTGGTCCGCGCCGGATTGCTCCCCGCCCTGGCGCGCCAGCCGTTGCCTGGGCTGCGGACGCCGCGCGTGGCGGTGTTGACGCCCGGAGCGCATCCCCTGGAGGCCCTGGCCAACGTGCTGGCCCGTATTGCCACGCAGGACCAGGCCCCGGTGGCCAAAAGCCGCGAATTTGCCAAGGAACTGCACCAGATCACCACTCCAGGGGCCTACGATGGGCTGCGGCGTATCGCCGAGTCGTTGCCAGACATCGCGACATCACCGCTCATTGTGCTGATCGATCAGGGTGAGGAGCTGTACTCGCTGTGCGATGACGAGGAAGTGCGGCTGATCTTTGTCAGCAACCTGCTGCATGCCGTGGCGGATCGGGCGGCACGGGTCTCAGTGCTGCTGACCCTGCGCAGTGATTTTCTCGGCCAGACGCAGCGCCATGCGACGCTGAATCAGGCCATTGCCGCGGCGGGGGTGCTGGTCCTGGCCATGGATCAGGAGGAACTCCGGCGGGCCATTGCCGAACCGGCCCGCCAGGCGGGTCAGCCGCTGGACGCCGCCACGGTGGAGTTGCTCCTGCAGGAGACAGCCGGCCACGAGGGGGCGCTGCCGCTGCTGCAGTTCGCCCTGATGCGCATCTGGGAGGGCCTGGCCGCTGGCGTCGCCGCGGCGGACACGCATCGCCGCATTGGTGGCGTGGGTGGAGCCCTGGCGGGTGAGGCGGAGCGCCTCTACGCACCGCTGCGCGCAGCGGATCAGGCCATCGTGCGCCGGGCCTTCCTGGGAGGCGTCCAACTGGGTGAGGGCACGCGCGATACCCGGCGCCGCGTGCCGGTGGCGGCGCTGGTAGCGCATGGCGAGGAGCCACAGCAGGTGCGCGCCGTGCTGCACGTGTTCGCCCGCCCTGAGGCGCGGCTGTTGACCTTTGCCGCCGCGGCTGACGGGACGGATACGGTCGAGATTACCCACGAGGTGCTGTTCGAGCACTGGCAGACGCTGCGTGACTGGCTGGCCGCGCGCCGGGACGATCTGCGCGTACACCGGCGCCTGACCGAGGCAGCAGGGCACTGGGCCGCCGAGCAGCGCCCAGACGGCCTGCTCTGGCGTCCCCCAGACCTCGACCTGTTACGGGCCTTGCACCAGCGGGCTGGCAGTGACATGACCGCCATTGAGATGGCCTTTTGGCAGGCCTCGGCTGGCCGCGAACAACGCACCCAACGTCTGAAGCGTCTTGCCGTCGCCGCCCTGGTTGGGCTGACCCTGGCCGCAGCAGGCGCCGTGTATGTGATCAACCAGGCGCGGCAAGCCACGGCCCAGGAGCGCGACAGAGCCCACCTGGCTGAGCAGCGCGCCCAGCGGCGTTTCGACGATGTACAGCAACTGGCTAATGCGTTTATGTTCGATTTTCACGACGCGATTGAGCATCTCGCAGGCTCCACCCCGGCCCGTACGTTGGTCATCAAGACGGCCAGAGCATATCTGGATAAACTGTCGCAAGAAGCGGCTGAGGATCGAGCGCTCCAACGCGACCTCTTGGTCAGCTACGGCAAGATCGGCGACATGCTGGCCCAGAGCGGTGACACCGCCGCCGCCCTCGCCAGCTACCGCCAGAGTCTGGCCCTGGCCGAGGCCCGGGCCCAGGCCGACCCGCGCAATAGCTAGGCCCAACGCAACCTCGCCGTCAGCTACCACTACATTGGCAACATGCTGGCCCAGAGCGGTGACACCGCCGCCGCCCTCGCCAGCTACCGCCAGAGTCTGGCCCTGGCCGAGGCCCGGGCCCAGGCCGACCCGCGCAATAGCCAGGCCCAACGCGACCTCTTGGTCAGCTACCACTACATTGGCAACATGCTGGCCCAGAGCGGTGACACCGCTGCCGCCCTCGCCAGCTACCGCCAGGGTCTGGCCCTGGCGGAGGCCCGGGCCCAGGCCGACCCGCGCAATAGCCAGGCGCAACGCGACCTCGCCGTCAGCTACGCGAAGATTGGTACGATCCTCGCACAGATGCCCGACCACAACGCTGAAGCGCTCACGTCCTACCACAAAGCGCTCACTATCTTCGAGGCGCGCGCCACCGCTGATCCGGCCAATGCCCAGGCTCGGGAAGATCTTGACGAGATACGCCAGCTCCTCGCAGCGTTGCAGCAACGCACTCCGGCACAGCCTTAGATGTCCACGACGCGCAGTGCAGCGGCATGCCAGGCAGGGGCCTGAGGGCGGCAAGGCCAGGAGCGGTCCCGGGCTCCGAGACAGCCTGGCCCCCTTACTCTGGCTCCACGCCCAGACGACGGAGCTGTGCCGCCAACCGTTCGGCGCGTTGCCGCTCTTGCTCGGCACGTTGCCGCTCTTGCTCGGCGCGTTGTCCTTCCTGGTATGCCCGCTCGGCCCCGGTGGGAATCAACTGGCCTGTCGCGTTCACCCAGCGCAGCCAGGTATCCTCATGCGTTTCATAGCGGCCTTGCCAGAGCTGTAGCCCAAGCTCTACGCCTGGAAACCACAGCGGCAGCGCCATGGGACGATAACGCATGGCGTCCAGTTGAAACCCCCGCAGCACGTCTTGGCTGAGATGCGTGTCGGGGTCAAAAATGACGTAGTAGCGTATACCAATACTGGCGTAGCGCTGCAGTTTTCCGGTATCCTCGCCCCCCTCACGGTTGGACACCACCTCGACCACCACTTCTGGCGGTTTGCCGTATTCCCACACAAAGTACGACCGATGCGATTTTGTCCATAACTCCTCTGGCAAATCCACGTCCAGACTCAGGGAGACGTCTGGCACCTGTGGCGGTTGCCGGATGGCAAAAAACAGCCCAACGTTCGCTAGGGCAATAAACGGGCGCTGCGGCCCGGGGCCAGACCAAGAACTGTACAGGGACTCGACGAGCAGGCGTTGCTGCTTCTCCGAAAAAATGTTGTCCACCGGAGTATCGTCCTCTGTAAGCAGGTGGTCTATTTTGGGATGGAGTTCGGGAGGTAATGGCTTGGTCAGGTCAATGACTATGCTTTCAACCGCCATACAATCGCTCGCTTTTCTAGACGCTGTTCCCCTATGCTGCGGATGGGCCGAGCATAGCACATCAACACCCGCCAGGCATGGCGGCGAGACACCCCGCCTTGCCAACGGAGCCTGGACGCGCTACTGTAGGCACCCACAAGCCGCAGGCCATCCACACACGCACGCCACAAAGGAAGCACAGACGCCATGGGGGTCCACGAAGCTCACGAACGTTTTGCCTGCCTGCCCTTTGCCGCCTTGTTGGGCGTGCAGGTGGCAGACCTGAGCCACGAACGCGCCGTGCTCAGTCTGCCGTACCACACGTCCAACGCCAACGTCACCGGCGTGCTACACGGCGGGGCCACGGCGTCGATGATCCACCTGGCTGGAGCGCTGGCGGCCTGGACGGGGATCGACTGGCAGGCCGAGCCGGTGGCGCGGACGGTGGACCTCTCCGTGCAATATCTCGCCGCGGCGTTGCAGGAGAGCATTACCGCCGAAGCGCTGGTGCTGCGGCGTGGGCGAGATCTGTTCTTCCTCGATGTCACCGTGCGCGGCAGCACGCAGCCCTTGATCGGGAAGGGCCTGATGATCTACCGCGCCCCGCAGTACACTGCCCCGCCGCGGCTGTATACGCGCTCGGCCCCGCCGCTGATGCTGCCACCGCTGTCGCCCCGCGTGTTGCAGACCGCGGAGGGGGATTTTACCCATAAGTTACAGATGGCCATGGCGGCGCACAGTCGGGGCAGTGTGCGCATGACCATGCCCGCCGCTCCGATGCACGCAGATGAGCACGGGCATGTGCATGCTGGAGCGCTGGCGGCGCTGGGTGATACCGCCGGCACGCATGCGGCCTGGAGCCTGGCGCAACGCGACGGCTCGCGTGGGGCCACGGTGGGCATGCAGCTCAGTTATCCGGACGTGTGCCAGGAGGATGTGGTCGCCACGGCGCAGGTCGAACGCCGGGCCGAGGAGCTGTGCTACAGCACCGTACAGGTCCGCACCGTGACGACGGACACGCTGGTGGCGATGGGGACGGTAAGTTATCGGCTGCTGGAAGGGCGTTGACCGGCGGTGCCCCCGATCAGTGTGGAAGCCTTCCTCATGCTGCCTCGGGCCAGAACGTGTCATCTAACACCTGCTCCGCCGACCAGGGGGCAGCTCTCGGGAAAGGTCAGCAGGGGCAAATGGGTTTGCGCGCTGGCGTGTTCGCGGGCGAGCCCGTAGCGCGCGCTGAGGGCTTCCGGGACTGTGCGTCGCAGGGAGGGACTTGGCGCCAGGAGTGCAGCAATCTCCAGGCGCTGCGTACGGATGGTCGCGCGCCCACTGTGTCCTGTCTGACGTTTGGCGGGTTGATAGCGCCACTTCAGGAGATGGGTGACCAAGCGCTGCAAGCGCCGGCGTAGCTCCCGATGATCGCGTGCCCCCAAGCTCTCCATCTCCTCTGCCAAGGCTTCAAGGTTTATATCGTACCACTGTCCTGTGCGGATGAGGTGCGCTGTGGCCTGGGTCCAGGCATAGAAATCTTGCGCATACAACTCGGCATTGCTTCCCATGCGTCTGACTCCCTTCTTCTGGCCATCAGCGGTGGTGATATCCAACGTCTCTTCCATCATAGGTGTGCCGGCAGCTCAGGCTGACGGTGCGAGACGCAGCAGCGTGCGCTCGACGGCGGCGCTGGTCATCGGCACCTTGTGGCCATTCTTGGGTAGCGGTTGCGCCTGGGCAATCGCCATGGTGCCGGCCTCGGCGGCTACGGCGGCGGAGAGCGCGCGACCACAGAGCAACTGGGCAACGTCCGTCAAACGCCACGGTATCGGCGCAACCCCTCCCAACACCAGGCTGGCGGTGCGGATGTGCGCCCCCTCCATGGACAGCACGGCCGCCACGCTGACTTCGGCATGGGTCCAGGCTTCCCGGTCGGTGATTTTGAGATAGGTGCTGACCACGCCGGCAGCGGGCGTCGGGATACGGACACCGCTGAGCAGCTCCGTGGCTGCGAGGACGTTTTCCCGCGCCGGGTTCTGGCTGGGCAAAACGAAAAACTCGCCGGCAGCGATCCGCCGTGTTCCCCCCGGACCGGTGACCTCAAACGTCGCATCCAGCGCCACCAGGGCTGGCGCCAGATCCGACGGATGGACGCTATAACTCGGCCCGCCACCAAAAATGGCGTGTTGTTGATGCTCGCCGTTGACCGAGAAGCATTCGCTACCGCCGGCCTTGAAGCAGGGGAAGCCACTGCGGTAATACCAGCACCAGGGGCGTTGCGTGACATTGCCAGCCAGCGTGGCCAGGTTGCGGATCTGCGGCGTGCCGGCACTGGCCGCAGCCTCGCGCAGCACGGCCCAGCCTGGCCCCGACAGAGCCGTATGGCTGGCCAGCTCGCTCAGGGTGAGCAAGCCACCGATCAGGGTCTCCGTGGGAGATACCGCCACGGTACGGGCTTCCCGTACGGTACGGAGATTGATCAGCACATCGGCCTGGTTGGTGCCGTCTTTGATTTGCTGCAACAGATCCGTCCCGCCGCCGGAAAAGGCGAAGGCCTGGCCACGGGCTGCCGCGGCACTGGCCGCAGCCACGGCATCGGCGATAGAACGCGCATTGATATTGGTCAGTGCTTTCATCGCAGGGCCCCCAGGAGTTTGTCGCGGGTGATGGGCAGCGACGTCATGCGCTTGCCAGTGGCGTTAAAAATGGCGTTGGCGACCGCCGCCGGGGCCAGAATGATGCCGGACTCCCCAACGGTTTTCGCCCCAAAGGGGCCATAGCCATCGTCGACTTCCAGAAAATGCACGTCAATCGTGGGGGCGTCGCGATGGGTCAGATGCCGGGCCCGGTAATAGCCGGTGGTGAGGGGTTGGCCGCTGGCCGGATCGTACAGCAAGTCTTCGTGCAAGGCCTGCCCAATACCTTGTAGGACAGCCCCGCGGATCTGATCCTGCGCTGTTTGCGGGTTGATAATGCGCCCGGATTCATGGATGGCGACGTATTTGGTAATGCGGGTCGTGCCCAGGCGCGTATCCACTTCCACTTCCACAAAGTGCGCCCCAAAGCATTGACGCATTTTGCCATCAGGCAGCGGTGCGGGCGTCGCCGAGGCCGTTAAAACGTCATCGCCCGTTGGCATGCCGTGCGCGGCCATCTGCTGCTGCAAGTCCTTCACCGCTTCGACCACCGCCATGCCGGTCATGATCGTGGTGCGACTGCCCGACTCGCCCACCGAGTACGGGCAGCGATCGGTATCACCGGACACAACATCGACCTGCGACAAGGGAACCCCCAGGGCTTCGGCGGCAATCATGCCCATGGTGGTCTTGGCGCCAGGACCGACATCGGTTACCCCAACAAACAGGGTATAGCGCTGCTGGGCATCGACTTGTACCACGGCGCTGCTCATACCCAGCGCGGCGCGGAACATCATGAAGGAAAACCCGGCGCCGCGTTTGATCGGGCCAGGATCAGACCCTGGGCGCACTTTGCGACGTGCCTGCCAGTGGAACTGCTCCGCGCCCATTTGAATACAGGTATCCAGTGAGTAATTGGTAAATTGCTGCTCCGCAGTCGGGCGCAGCATGTTCTGCAAGGTGAACTCCACCGGGTCCATCCCGAGTGTGTAGGCAATGTCATCCATCAGCGATTCGATGCCATAGACCCCATGCGGTTCAGACGGGGCGCGGAAATTGCCCGAGGTGGTGCGATTGGTATACACCGGCGAGATGGCACGATAGCGATTCGGGCAGGCATACAGCTCCAGGCCACCAATCCCCCCGGCATTCTTGCGATAAGGGCCCATGCCGCTGTAGCCGATGAGCTCGATGGCAGTGACGGTGCCAGCGTTGGTGACGCCAACCTTGTACTGTTGCACGGTCGGCCAGCGCCCATGCATGCCAAGCCAGTCGTCACGGCGCGTGTATTCCAGCATGACTGGCGTGTGGGTCTGGCGCGACAGGGTGGCGGCGATCAGGTCAGCGTCCTGGTTTTGATTCTTGTTGCCGAAGCCCCCGCCCATGTAGTTGCACACGACGCGCACTTGCTGGTCTCCCAGACCCAAATCCCTGGCCATGTCATGGCGGCAATTGGCAATGCCTTGCGAGGGTGTATACAGCGTCAGGGTGTCGCCCTGCCAGTGCGCTAGGGCGCAGCGTGGCTCCAATTGTGCGTTATGCACAAAGCCGGTGTCATAGCGCTGCGTAAAGACCTGATCGGCGGCGGCAAACCCGGCGGCCATATCCCCGTGCGCCGAGACCACCGGGGCAGAGTTGTTGCTGACATCTAGGCACAGATTCCCTTCCGGCCAGATCTGCGGCGCCTCCGCTGCCAGGGCCGCTTCCGGTTCCAGGACAAAGGGCAGCAGCTCGTAGTCGACCTGGATCAGCGCCAGCGCCTGCTCCGCAATATGCCGCGTGCTGGCCGCCACTGCTGCCACGGCATCCCCGACGCAGCGCACCGGGTTATTAAAGATATAGCGCCGCTGCTGCGTGATCGCCTTGATGGCGTCGCTGTACTGACGTCCACCCGCCACGGCGCCGGCCCCCCAGACCACCTGGGCCGTCTCATGCGTCATCACCGCCTGCACGCCGGGCAAGCGGGAGGCCGCACTGGTATCGATGTGGCGAATGCGGGCATGCGGCTGCGGGCTGCGCAGCACACGCGCATACAACATGCCGGGGAGTTTGAGATCGTTGGTGTACTTGGCCTGCCCGGTGACGCGGGCGATGGCGTCCACGCGTGGCGTGACATGGCCAATGGTGGTCAAGGGTTGCACCGCTGTGCTCATGCCGCACCTCCTTGGTAGGCACCGGCGGCGACGACCGCCTCGACGATGGCATTGTAGTTGGCGCAGCGGCACAGATTCCCGACCAACGCGTGTTGCACCTGCTCGGCGTCTGGCCTGGGGACTACGTTGAGCAGGGCCGTGGCCGTCATCAGTTGGCCGGGCGTGCAGAAGCCGCATTGCGGGGCATTATGATCGATAAAGGCTTGCTGTAATGGTGTCAGTTGCCCGTCGTGCGCCAGGCCCTCCACGGTCTGCACCTCGGCGCCATCGGCCCACACCGCCAGCTGACTGCAGGCATACACCGGCTGCCCGTTGAGCAGCACGGTACAGGAGCCACATTCGCTGCGGTCACAGCCGACTTTCGTGCCGGTAAGATCCAACTGGTCGCGCAGCAGTTCCACCAGGGTCCAGCGGTCCTCCACGTCGAGGTGATGCCGGACGCCATTCACCGTCAGGCTGATGGCGCTTGTGGACGGCGCACTCAGCACTGCGGCGTGCGGACGGTGTTGCTCAAGGATGACACGGGTGTCCTGCTGGCGAGAGCTACTAGCGTCGGGCGTATCGCGCATGGCGGCGCTCCTGCATTGAAGCGTTCGTGATGATGAAAAGCTCGTCGCAGACTATAGCGGTCGGTGCCGCGTGCGCGCAACGGTATTTCCCATGCCAGCGTGGTGACCACCTGCAACGGCGCTAGCGCAGGGCGAACGACATGAACCTCTAGACCGCAGTGCTCATTTTGCAGCGTGGGACCGGTTGCTTGCCCTTTCTGGGCCACCTGGCGTGGCGCCCACAACGGCGGCGAGAGGTTCCACAAGGCCAAAATGAGCATGGCTGACCGCTAGATGTCCTTGGGCACCCCGTGCTATGATAGCGCGCATCACGGTACCAACGCGTCACCTGCTGTGCACACGCAGCAAGCGATGGGTACGCAAACGGATAGTGGAAGTGCGGAGGACACAGCATGGGCGACACAGCCGCGATGAGCGGTGCCGAATGGTTGGCGCGGGCTTTGGCCGGGACGGGGATGAGTCATGTCTTCTTCATCGAGTCGACGATGCGCCGGACCCTGTTACACTTGAGCGACCTTGGGGTGCGGCCGATCCTCGCCCACTCGGAGAAAGCGGCGGCCTACATGGCCGACGGCTATGCCCGTGTTGCCGGGCGGCCAGGCGTGTGCATGGCGCAATCGGTCGGGGCCGCGAACCTGGCGGCCGGTCTGCAGGACGCCTGGCTCGGTCGCAGCCCGGTCATTGCCTTCAGTGGCCGCAAGGAGCCGTCGTTCCAGCACCGTAATGCGTACCAGGAAATCCCCCACGCGCCGCTGTTCGCGGCGGTGACCAAGTTTTCCACCCCGGTCGAATCCACCGCCGAGTTGCCGCGCTTGTTGCGCCAGGCCTGGCGCGCCGCCCTGGCTGAGACGTCACGGCCCACGCATCTCGATGTCAACGGCTTGCAGGGCGATGTCATCGAACTCGGCCAAACGCACGAGTCCACCATGCTCGAGACCGAGGCGCGGGGAGTGCCGGTGCACCGCCCAGTGGCCGATGAACGGGACATCGAGCGCGCCGCAGCCATCCTGAGCGGCGTGCGCCGGGTGGCAATCGTCGCTGGTGACGGCGCTGCCGTCTCCAAGGCGGGCGCGGACATCCTCGCCTTAGCGGAGGCCTTGGCGGCACCCGTGGCCACCACCCTGGGAGCCCGTGGCATTATTCCGACGACGCATCGCCTCTCAGTCGGGGTGGCCGGCAGCTATTCGGCACCGCCGGCCAATCGCATCGTGCACAGCGCCGACCTGGTGCTATTCATCGGCTGCGATACCGGTGACCAGGTGACGCTCAACTGGCAGATTCCATCCATCAACACCCCGATCGTGCAAATTGAGGCCGATCCGCTCGAAATCGGGCGTAGCTACCCGAACACGACGGGACTGGTCGGTGATCCGCAAGCGACCGTGGCGCGCTTGGTACAGATCGTCGGCCGCCCGACGCGTGACCACGGCTTTGCGGAGGAAGCCGCCCAGATCGTTGCCGCGTGGCGCGCCAGCATGGCGCCGCTCGTTGCGAAGGATACTGCGCCGATTTCCGTGGAGCGGCTGTGTGCCGAGGTGACGCGCGCCTTGCCCGCCGATGGGGTACTCGTGGCCGATACGGGCTATTCTGGCATCTGGACTGGCACCATGATTGAGCTGAATGGCGCTGGGCAGACCTATCTACGTGCCGCTGGCTCGCTCGGCTGGGCCTTTCCGGCTTCCATGGGGGCCAAATGTGCTGCTGGGGAGCGGGCGGTGCTCTGTTTTACTGGCGATGGCGGCTTCTATTATCACCTCGCCGAACTGGAGTCGGCGCGTCGCTGTAACATTCCGGTCGTGGTTATTGTCAACAACAATTCCGGCTTCGGCCAGAATTTAACGGGTGTGAACCGGATTGCTGGCGATCGTCGGGATCGCGGCGAGGAACTCATCCGCTTCGGGCCGACCGATTTTGCCGCAGTCGCCCGGAGCTTCGGTGTCCGCGGCATCCGTGTCGAGCAGCCTGGCCAGATTGCTGCGGCCCTGCAGCAGGCGATTGCCGCCAACGGACCGGTCGTGGTTGATGTCGTCACGGCGCTGGAGCCCCGCGCCCCCGAAGCGTGGGCGCCACCGCGGTAAGGCTCGACTGACCAGCCCCCAGGCCGGCACGGCATGCGGGAGTGTTCCCCATGCCGCGCTAGGCACTTCCCGTTGTGTACACCGCATCACGGGCATCCAAGAGCAGCACGCCCGTGACGGCTGCGGTTCCCCGCTACTTACTCAAAGGCCAAGACAGCATAGCGGAAGAAAATCGTGCCCACCGGATCACCCAGAGGGGCATTGGCCACCAGGACCGCGATCACATGCTCTTGTCCAGGCACAGCAGAGTCTTGCACGGGCACGCGTTTCGGGCTGTTATTGCCGGTGACCGTGCCAATCGTCCGATCAATCACCCCATCCACCCACACTTCGCCGTAGTTATCCACATTGCACTCGAAAAACACCCGATTCCCGGCCACGGCCTTGCCCTTCACCGTCTCGGGCATGGTGAAGCGGAGCCGGTACCAGGCAAAAGTAAATCCGACAGAGCGGCGCTCCTGGATGTCGCCCAACGCCCAGCCGGAATCATCAAAATCCGCCAACCGGGGCGGACTCCCGCGCATCTCCGCCACCAGACCCTGGTTGGGCTGTCCGGGAACGAGGCCCGGCGCAATCCGCCAGCCTGCGGCCTTGAGCACTTGCAGATCGTCTACACTCTCTAGATCCAGCGCAACTCTCGCCATGTTGTCCGCTCCTTCTATGCCATCTCGACGTCGCGGACTTCCATCTTCGCGACGGTGGTGCCGAGGGTGATGCCTGCGGCCTGGACCGCCGCCCTGAAGGCCTTTGTCTTCGCCTCCAGGTCGGCGGCGTCCGCGTGCGTACGAATCCAGATGAACTCATTTTGCGGCCGATTCACCCAGGACGCTACGACCGGCCAGCCAACCTTGTCATGGATCGGCTTCGTCTCTTCGTTGAAGTGCTTGACGAAGTTATCCAGCTCGCCCTTGTTGATCGTGTAAATGCGAATCTGTGCCTGCATCTGCTCTGCCTCCACTCGCTATGCGAGGTGTTGTCCAGCGGTATGGTGTCTCGTAGACATCTTCACATTGTTGGCAGTGTATCCTAGCCCTTTCCATGACTGAGAAGCAAGGGCCAAAAACCACGGGGAGGGCATACGACATGGACTGGACACGCATCTATGGGTCTGGTGCTCCTCGGCCTCGACTCCGGGACGCCCTGCATCTGCGGGCACCGCTCTCCGAGGACGTGGTGGAGCGCTGTGCAGGGGGACGCGGTCGCGCCCTGCTTAGCGGCGCTGGTGGACTGGATCGGCAGGTGGTGGCAGGGCACGCCGCTGGCCGTGGCGTGGGAGGCGACGACCTGAGGAGGCCGGGGGAGTGGCTTGGCGGTCCGTGTGGTGTCGAAGGGCTCTGCCCTGCCCGTGCCTTGGTGCCTCCTGCCGGCGGGGCCACAACTTCCGGCCCAATGAAGCTCGCCTCCGTACTGGAGCCAACGCGTGCGATGCCGATGGCAGGGTGAATGGTGGCCCGGACAATGGTGGTATCGTGTACCGTTGCACTGTCCAGAAGATCCTCTGTGGCTGGCGGTGTAGTGCGACAACGAGCCTCCAGAAGCAAGACGTTTGGGGCAGATGCTGTGTGAATGGGGCGAGAGCTGGGGTGGCCGTGCGTCTGGCGGGGGGGAGAAGGGCTGGGCCGTGTCTGCCCACCCCCTCATGGTCCGGCAGCCGCTCAGAGGCGTAAGGAGCCTACCGCCGTGCCCCAATTGGCGGGAATATCCGCAAACCTTGTATAGGTCCACACCAGTTGCGGATCAGCTGGATCGAGGCCAACGCCGGCGTAATCACCCCAGCGCGGCATCCCGGTATAGTGCGCCAGCCCTGCCTGGATAGACGCACTGGGCTGCAGCGTCCCAAGCGCATCCACGGCTGTCCGTCCACTGACGTGAGCACCGGCGAACTCCGTGGCACTCGAGCGGCAAAAGACGACTACTAGACTATCCGCCGGCGTCGGCATGACCGCCGGGTCATAATAATGCGTACCGCTTGCTCCGTAGATGTCTTCTTGAACCAGAGTGGGCCCCGTAGCATCCAGCGGGTCAATCTGAAGCCAGTGCAACGCAGCGCGATTCTGCGGCTCGCCCCCATTATGGCGCGTGGTCAGACATGTCCAGACGGCGCCATTGCGATACACCGCGTTTTACAAACGCGTATCTCCAGTCTCAATTGTGCCACCGCCTTGTTGCTGCGCCTTCGGCGGGAGATCGTACAGGCTGACTGGGACCGTCTGCGCGGTCATGCTCGGCGAGCCGCCCAGCGGCTGGGTTAAGGTCCAGAGAACCAGCTCATTGCTGCCAGGGTACACCGCGCTCACCAGGTATTGGGCTTCTGGCCGTCCATAGGTGTGACAGGGCTGCACCGTGAAAGCGTTGCCGCCATTGGAATCGCGCAAGCGCGGGATGTCGGTGAACGTGACAAGGTTCCCGGCATACGGGCCGGTTTTATCGATAATGCGCAGCTTGGCGTAGGCGAAGGCATCGCCAAAGGTAAACATGTTTAGTAAAGTTGTTCCTCAATAACGAATCAGATAGGCTGTCCTCAAAAAAAACCATGGAGGGAGCCCACCGATGGGTCTACAAATCCGAGACGGCCGTCAGATGCAGGCCTTAACCGGCTTGTCCCAAGGCCAATTCGACCATCTGCTGCCGGTCTTCAGTGCCCTCGACCAGGCCACACAGCAAAAAACGTATGCAGAAGGGGTCGAATCCGGCACCCGCAGGCGGAAACCTGGAGGGGGCTCCAAAGGCAAACTGCCCACGATGGCCGCTAAGCTCCTATGTGTTCTCTATGGTGACCAGACATATCCGACGTTTGATGTCCGAGGGACACACTTGGACATGGCACGGTCGCAAGCCAACGAAAACCTCCAGAAGCTCTCGCCGATGCTGTCTGACACTTTGGTGCATTCAGAGCGTATGCCGTCTCGTGCCTTGAGCACACCCGCAGATTTGAAAGCCGCGTTGCAAGGTATGGATCAAGTGATCATTGACGCCACCGAACGCGCCTAGCGCGTTCGCAAGACGAGGCCAAGCAGCGCGAGCACTACAGCGGTAAAAAAACGGCATACGCTACAAAACACCCTGAAGTCCATTCCTGACAAACTGCGAGTCTTTCTCGGTCGTACATTGAGCGGACACCCTCACGATTACCGCATGTTCAAACAAGAATTGCCGCCCGATTTGGATTGGTTTGCTGATCTCAATGTCCGGGTTTATTTGGGCTATTTGGGTATTCAAGCGGATTCTCGTGGTGATCAGATTGGAATGCCACACAAGAAACCGCGCCGGAGCAAAAAGAATCCGTCTACCCCATTAAGTGAGGCGCAAAAGGCTGCGAATACCGTGTTACGTCAAGTCCGTATCTTCGTCGAGCATGCAATCGGCGGTATGAAACGTTACAACATTTTGGTGAATAGCTTCCGCAACCGCAAAGAGAACTTTGAGGACGATGCTATTGGTATCTGTGCGGGACTTTGGAATTTGATCCTTTCTTATTAAGGAACAACTCTCGTGTAATGTAGCGGGCCACGTCGTCCACGCCGAGAGCCGGGTAGTCTCCCCAATTATTGGTGGGCTCGGTACCGTCAAGCATCGCGTCCAAGGCATAATTGTGCCAGGCGCCATTGGGGTCGTCCGTCGCTGAAACAGACAGCAGCACGAGCGATATGTGACTGTCATCCGGCCCCAGGGCAGCCGCCACTAGCACCCAGCGCGCCGCGTGCTGGTCATAGAGCGCACGCGGATCGAAGATTTTGTGACTACTCCCCGCCATGAATGGCGGAGCTTCTAGGGACAAGGCCCAGAGACTGTAGCCCCAGTCTCAAGATGTTTACGGCGGCGTTATGGTCGCGGTCGCGTGTCAACCCGCAGCAGGCACAGGCGTGCGTACGCTCCGCCAGCGTCTTCTGCTGGCGATG